>CAZBOC010000048.1:0-13644 GCA_964493225.1 uncultured Caulobacterales bacterium
CCAGGTCCTCGAGGGCGAGGACGCGATCGCGAAGAACCGCGAAATCATGGGGGCGACCAATCCCGCCGAGGCGTCGCCGGGCACGATCCGCGCTGAATTCGCGGAATCGATCGGCGAGAATTCGGTGCACGGCTCGGACGGACCGGACACCGCCGTCGAAGAAATCAGGTTCTTCTTCTCGGACGAGGAAATCGTCGGCTGATCGCGCGGTCCGGCGGGCGGCGTTGACCGGCGATCTGCTTCTGGATTCGGTGATTTCGGCCGCCGGCGTCGTCGTGCTCGTCGGCGTTATCTGGGGCCTCTTTCCGTCTCACCCCGCGCCCGTTACGCGCGAGGCGGCGCGCGAACGCCTCGCCTTCGACGAGCCGGACTTCGAGCCAGCGCGCTGGATTATCGACGCCGGCGGACGCGCGGCGCTGGCCGAGAACGGTTCAGGCGAGTTCGCGCTGGTTCTGCGCCTCGGCGCCGATCTCGTCGTCCGCCGCTTTCGCGAGGGCGACGGCGAGATCATGCGAGAGGCGCGCGCCGTCACAGTTCGCCTGCCGGACCCCTCCATTCGGCCGGTAACGCTCCGGATCCTTGAGGAAAAATAGGGGCGCGGCATTTCCAGGCGACCCCGTCAGACGGGGGGCGTGCGCGGCGCGCGCGAAAGGCCTATAACGACGCCATGCAGTTTCCCGACGTCGTCGCCTACGCCGTTCCGGCGTTCATTCTTCTCATCGTCGCCGAGGCCGTCGCCGTGAGAACGACCGGTCGCGGCCGGTTCGAGCCCCGCGACGCCGCCGCGAGCCTCGCGATGGGTTTCGGCAGCCAGCTTGCGCCCCTGTTTGGCGGCGCCGCCATCGTCGGCGCGGCCTTCGCCGCAGCCTACCAGGTACGATTGTTCGACATTCCCAGCACGGCTCTGACCGTGTCCGTCTGCTTCGTCCTCGACGATTTGCGCTATTACTGGTGGCACCGGATCAGCCACGAGCGCCGCTGGTTCTGGGCGAGCCACGTCGTCCACCATTCCTCGCAGCACTATAATCTCACCACCGCTCTGCGCCAGACATGGACGGGCGGCGTATTGGGCGCGCTGATTTTCAAAACGCCGCTCGTGCTGCTTGGTTTTCACCCCGCGATGGTCGTCTTTGTCGCGGGGATCAATCTCGTGTACCAGTTCTGGATCCACACCGAACAGATCGGCCGCCTCGGCCCGCTTGAGTGGATCTTCAACACGCCCAGCCACCACCGCGTCCACCATGCGACGAACCCTGAATATCTCGATGCGAATTACGCCGGAACCCTGATCGTGTGGGACCGGATTTTCGGCACCTTCGCGCCTGAACGGGACGCGGAGAAGCCGCGCTACGGCATCGTCAAGAACCTTGGAAGCTTCAACCCCCTCGTCATCTCCTTCCATGAATGGATCGCGATGGCCCGGGACGTCATGGGCGCGCGTTCGCTCGGCGAGGCGGCGGGCTATCTTTTTGGTCCGCCCGGATGGTCGCCTGACGGCTCGCGCCTGACCTCGGCCATGATCAAGGACCGCTGGCGGCGGACCCGGCCCGGTCCCGCAATCCCGACGCGCGCCTGACGGCCGCCGGCGCGAGGCCGGCGGGAAAGTGCGCCGCCGCGCCCCGGTCCGTTTCGCCTGCCGCTCCCGTCTCGACCGCACCGTTCGTTTTACCGGCGACCATGATCGCCGCGAACGCCTGATGTGACGGTGATCACAACGCCCGCCGCGTCCCGTTGCTACTTTAGCCTCAATTCAGTCACGCTCGCCCGCGCAATTCCTTGATCCGATCGAGCTGGCGCCGCGATTTCGGGGTCCAATGTGACCGAAGCGAAGGAATGGAAGGAGAGAGTTGATGACCCGGACCGGCGTGATTTCCCTGATCGCCCTGACGCTCGGCGTCGGCGGCGCGCTTGCAGCAGGACTTGGTCTCGAGGACGCCGGCGGGGAGGCGGCGCGGGCCTCGATCCTGAAGAGGGCCGAGGCTGAGGCCCACGCTGAAAGGCTCTTCGAGCGCGCTGATCTTGACGGCGACAGCCGCTTGAGCGCGGATGAATATGCGGCGCTGTCGATCGTGAATGTCGAGCTTTCGCTGCTGAACGGCTACATGACGATCGAAGCCGGCGAGGAGGTGAAGGCGATCGCCCTGCCGGGCGGTCTGCCGGGCGCCATGACCCGCGCTGAACGGGCGCGCGTCGAAGGCGTGTCGCGCCACGAGTTCTATCTCGCCGCGGGCGAAGACGGCGCGATGAGCGCCGAAGAGTTCCAAGCGCTCAAAGGCGATCGTTTCAAAAGATCCGACCGCAACCGCAACGGCCGGCTGGCGAAGGGCGAGCTCCGGCGCTTTATCGCTTTCGAGGTCAAGCTGCCCGCCTCAGGCGCCTGACCGGCGTTCCGGTCGCGACGCCGGCGGCGCGCGCAGCCGATCCCCTTCAGCGGTGTTTTGCCAATCTCTCCCAGGCGCGCTAATCATTTGCGACGGGGAAGACGCGGGACGGACGAGGAGGGGCGCGAATGGCGGCGGTTTTGAAACTTTTCAATCGGTTTCGCCCTGTGGCTGGGCTGACCGTCGCGGTCGCGGCGCTCGCCGGCCTCGCGGGTTGCGCGTCGACCGGCGGTCCCCTCGGGCTTTCGCCCGCCCAGGAAGACGCGCTCGGCAAGCAGGAGCACCCGAAAATCGTCGCCGCGTTCGGCGGGGAGCTTCAGGATCCGGAAGTCACCGGTTACGTCGAGCGGATCACGCAGCGACTGATCGCGGCCTCCGATCAGCCGGACACGCCGATCAAGATCACGGTCCTCGACAGCCCGATCGTCAACGCCATGGCGCTGCCGGGGCATGTCTACGTGACGCGCGGCCTCCTCGCCCTCGCCAACAGCGAGGCTGAACTCGCCGGCGTCATGGGCCATGAACTCGGCCACGTCTATCAGCGACATACGGCGAAACGCGTCAGCCGCGGCAATCTCGCACAGATCGGCGCCGTCCTCGGCGCGATCCTCACGGGCAACGCCGAAACGGCGCAGACGATCGGCCAGGCCGCGCAGCTCTATGTTCTGAACTTTACGCGCGAACAGGAATACGAGGCCGATCAGGTCGGCGTGAGGCTCCTGGCGCGTTCCGGCTATTCGCCGATCGCCGAAGCCTATTTCCTCAACACGCTAGGGCGCTGGTCCAATCTCCAGGCGCGCATCACCGGTCAGCGGCGGCCGCCCGAGTTTCTCTCAAGCCACCCGAATTCAGAGAACCGCGTCAGACGCGCGGCGCGCGAGGCGCAACTCCTGAACGAGAACGGGGCGGCGACGAGCGCCGAAATCGGCCGCGACCGATACCTTGGCGTGATCGACGGGCTCCTTTACGGCGAGGACGCCTACAGACAGGGCTTCATCCGGGGCGATGACTTTATTCATCCCGATCTCGGCTTCGCCTTCACGGTCCCGAACGGGTTCGAGTTGCGCAACACGGCGAATGCGGTCCTCGCCCAATCGCGTCAAACCGGGGCGCGGATGCAGTTCACCCTCGCGAGTGCTGAGGAAACCCCGCGTCAGATCATCGAGGGGCCCCTGTCGCAGCAGCTGCAGATCGATTTCCGGCCCGTCCAGGAGGGGCTGGTCGCCGGCCGGCCAGCCGCCGCCGGCTCCGGCGTGCTTCGGTCCCAGCAGGGAACGGCCGATGTTGCGGCCTATGTGATCAAGTGGGAGGGAACGACGAACTATCTCTTTCTCTGGGTCACGCCACCGGCCCAGACCCGCAATCTCGCCGATGCGATCAATCGCTCGGTCCGGTCCCTGCGCGAGGTCGATCCGAATCGCGTCGGCGCGCCGCCGCGCCGCATCGTCGACGTCGTCGACGTCCGCCCCGGCGACACGCCGGCCGGCCTCGCCCGGAACATGGCCGCATTCCCTTCCTACAGGGAGGAGCACTTCCGCGTCATCAACGGGATCGGCGATCAGGAACCGGTGAAGGCCGGCGAAAAGGTCAAGCTGATCCGCTGACGCGGGCGATCCGTTTGCGGCGAAACCGCAGGCCGCCCCTCGCTGGAGCGCGAGAGCGGGTCGTCACGCGCACTCGAAATCGTCCTCGCCGACGCGGCGGCACTGGTCCGGAAATCCGTGCTCGGACCAGTAATCGACGAGCCCCAGTTCGCGCGCGAGACGCTTGAACGCCGGACTGGCGCGGAAATCGCCGAAGGCCGGCAGCCAGAGGTCCTCGTAGTCGTTGGAAAAGGTGTCGACGGTGATCCTGTCATAGGCGCGATAGGTCAGGACCAGATTGGTCTGATCGTAGATGTCGACCTTCTTGCGTTCGGCCCATTTTTCAAGGGCCGCGAAGCGTTCCGGCGCGACGCCATCGGGATTTGCTACGGCGTCAATATAGTCGGCATGGGGAAAATCTTCCCACCAGTTGACGAAGCGCGAAATCGTAAAGGCGGTCAGCCGGTCGCCGCGTTCCAGCATCAGCGGAATATATACGTCGAAATCATTGAAATGTCCGGCTTCGGCGTTCTTCTCAGCTAGCGCGAGGCCCGCCCGGGATTCGCCCCGGAACAGGTGGACGATCGATTTGTACCGCCGACACAGGAGGAACGCTTCGTCCGCATCCAGGCATGCCCCGAACGCCGCCAGCGCATCGTCATGGTAGCCGAGGGCCATGAAATTCATCCCGAGCCAGAGATGCGCGCTGGTGTTCGCGGGATCATTGGCGATCGCCTTGCGCAGATTGTCCAGCGAGGCCGCCCAGGGCGTCGGGTAGTGCGTGCGGTAGCTGAGCCCGATCACGGCGTAGGGCATGGAAAGCGAGGCGTCGAGCTGCAGCGCGCGGTTCGCCGCTTCGATGGACAGGGCCGAATAATCCCGATCACGGATCCCGTAGCTGGTGGCGACACCGTAAACGGCGGAAAGGCCTTCCCACGCGTCGGCGTAGTCCGGCTGCATCGCCACGATGCGTTCGAATATGTCGAGACTGTCGCGGATATTGATCCTGTTGCGGTCGATGAAGAGTTCACGCGCCTTGAGATAAAGATCGTAGGCGTTAAGATTTTCCGTTGCCGGAACAATAGTGATCGCGCGTTCCTCACTGACGCCGAGTTTCTCGCGGAGCGCGTTGACGATGGAATTGGCGATTTCGTCCTGGATGCGGAAGATATCCGCGAGCTGGCGGTCGTAGGTGTCGGACCAGACATGGGCGTCGGTTCGCGCGTCCACGAGTTGCGCCGTTACGCGGATGCGATTGTTCGACTTGCGGATCGACCCTTCGACGATGTGGCCGACGCCGAGCTTGTCGGCGATTTCGCCGGCGTCGAGGGGTTTGTCGCGCAGCGCGAAGGAGGAGGTGCGCGAGGCGACCTTCAGCCGGTCGACGCGGGCGAGAACGTTCAGAAGCTCTTCAGACAGTCCGTCCCCGAAATATTGCTGATCGCCGTCCGGCGACATGTCGACGAAAGGAAGGACGGCGATCGAAACGGTTTCGGCGGGGCTGTCGGCGAGCGTGGCTGCGCCTGCGCCCGGGCCGGCATCGTCGCCGCGGAAGAAGAACACCGTGGCGAGCCCGGCGAAGGCGATCGCGCCGGCGACGCCGGCGACGAGGTCGACGGGAGAGCGGCGGATTTGCGCCATCAAGCGCTGAAGCGGGGAGAGGGCGGGCGCCGGCGGCGGCGCGTCGCCTGTCTTGTCGGCGATGGCGGCGAGGAGCTCGCCCCAGACCGGGGCCGTCTTGTCGCCGCGCCAGCGCTGGAAGTCCATGGTCTGGTACTGGCGAAAGCCGAGCGGCGCTTCGCAATCCGAAAGACAGATGGGAACGAGCTTTCCCGCGTCGCGCGCGAAGGCGGCTTCGTCCTTGACCCAGCCGGACTGCGTCGCCATGCGCGACCAGGCGACGATGACGGCGTCGGCGTCGGAGAGGGCGGCCTCTATGTCCTTTTCATACATGGAGCCCGCTTTGATATGGCGGTCCCACCAGACGCTGTGTCCGGCGCCTTCGAGACATGCGGCCAGCTTGTCGACGGTGTCGCGGTCCTCCCGCGAATAGCTGATGAACAGTTTCGCCATGCTCTCCCCGCGACCGCCTTCGGACGCGCTCCGACCCCATTATAGGGCGCGGCGGGCCCGCTGAACATGCGTCGGAGACGGGTGGCGGCGGGGCGCTCTTCGGTCTTCGGGCGGACGTGTGTTCAGCGGGCTTTGGGCGGCAATGGAAGGAAACCGCTGACACGCGCCTTGTATTCGGCGTATTCGGGGTATTTCTTTTCCATGGATCGCTCAAGCAGCGCTTTGCCCGAAACGTTGTAGAGAAAATGGGTCATGAGGACCGGGCTCACGATCGTGGTCCAGCCCCAGGGCGCTTCCAGGGCGATCAGCGTGAGGCCGGTCCAGACGGCGGCGTCGCCGAAATAGTTCGGGTGCCGCGTCAGCGACCAGAGCCCGGAGGTCATGAGCTTGCCCTTGTTGGCGGGATCTTTCTTGAACTGTGCAAGCTGCCAGTCGCCGATCGTCTCAAAGCCGAGGCCGATGGCGAAGATGAGGATTCCGAGAAAGGCAAGGGGCCCGAGGCCCCCGTCGCCGCCGATCTGGCCGATCTGGGTTGGAAGGGAGACGAACCACGCGATCGCGCACTGCAGTCCGAAAACATAGACGAGGCTCCAGCGCGCGAAGGCCTCGTCGGAGCCCTGCCGCTCGCGCATTTTGACGTAGCGAAAGTCCTCGCCATGGCCGAGATTGCGGCGCGCGAGGTGGGTCCCGAGCCGCGCGGCCCAGAGCGCGACCAGTCCCGTCAGGACCGCGGCGCGCGGCTCCGCGCCGTCGATGCGGAAATAGGTCATAAGGGCCGGAGCGGCGCAGGCCGGGCCCCAGGCGATGTCGACGATGCTTGCATCCTTGATGCGCACACTGACGGCCCAAAGCGCCGTCATCGCCGCCGCGAGAATGACGAGGTTGGACAAGATCAGAAAGAGCACGGCGCCAAGCGTCATGGCGCGGACCATCGTCGACGGCGCTGCGCCGCGCAACCCCCGACCGCAGCGCGCCAACCGAACAGCGCCGCGCTTGTTTGCCGTCGCGTCCTGCCTCGCTTATACCATGGCCCAGCAGGGGCGACGCACAGGGTTTGAGTTCATGGGCAAGCGGACAGGCGCAGGCGCGGCGGGCGTCCTTCTCTTTGGGTGCGGCGCGATGCTCACTGTCCCTTTCGCCGCCGCCGCGCAGGATCGGCGCGGTGAGACGCCGGCCGATGAACTCGTCGTCACCGGCGAGCGCCGGCCCGTCGCCCTCAGCCAGACGCCGGCGAGCATCACGCGCCTTGATGCGGAAGAGATCCTGCGCGCCAACGCGGATCATCCGAGCGAGATCCTCGCCCGCGCGCCGGGCGTCCTCATCCATCGCGGCTCGGGCCAGGAGCATCTGACGTCGATCCGCTCGCCGGTCCTGACGGGAGGCGCGGGCGCCGGCTCGTTCCTGTTCCTGGAAAACGGCGTGCCGCTGCGCTCGGCGGGCTTCGCCAATGTCAACGGGCTCTTCGAGGCGCAGACCGAGCTCGCCGGCGCGATCGAGGTGGTGCGAGGGCCCTCCGGCGCGCTCTATGGCGCGAATGCCATCCACGGCGTCATCAACGTCCTGCCGCGCAGTACGACAGAAGATTTCTCGGGTCTCTTTGACTTTTCCGGCGACACGATCGAGCGCTTCAAGGGGCGCGCCTTCGCCTCCGCCGGGATCGGCGAGGGGCAGTCGCTCGGGCTCGGCGTTGCGATCCTCGAGGATCCGGGCTTCCGCGCGGCGTCCGGCGTCGATCAGCAAAAGATCAGCCTGCGTCACAATTATGAAGGCGACGGCGTCCGCGTCGATACGTTTCTCTCGGCGACTAATCTCAACCAGGAGACGGCGGGTTTCGTCCTCGGCGACGACGCCTATCTCGATCCTGATTTGCGGCGAACCAATCCAAACCCGGAAGCGTTCCGGGACGCCCGGTCCGTGCGCCTCTCAAGCCGGATCGACATCGACGCGGGCGAGACCGCCACGGTTTCCGTCACGCCCTTCGCGCGCTGGACGGATATGGACTTCCTCCTCCATTTCCTGCCTTCCAAGGCGCTGGAGGAAAACGGCCACTGGAGCGTCGGCTCCCAGAATGCGGTTTATGTAGACAAGAACCGGTGGTCCCTGATCGCCGGCGTCGACTGGGAGTATACGGAAGGTTTCCTGACGGAGTTCCAGTCAATTCCGACGGTCTTTTCGTTCACGCAAGGGCTGCATTACGACTATGACGTCAATGCGGTCTCGGTCTCCGGCTTCGCGCAAGGCGCCTATGAGATCACCGACCGCCTGACGGCGACGGCGGCTTCCCGCGTCGATTACACCCGCTATGACTATGTGAACAACACGGACGCCGGCGTCGTCGGCCGCTTCCTGCGGCCCGCCTCGCGGGTTGACGAATTCACCACGGCGAGCCCGAAATTCAGCCTGCGCTACGACACGGGCTCGGGCAGCGCCTATGTCTCCTATGCGCGCGGCGCGCGGCCGCCCCAGACGACGGATCTCTACCGCCTGCAGATCAATCAGACCACGGACGCGGCTGATCCGGAAACGATTGATGCGGTCGAAATCGGCTGGCGCGGGGCGATCGGACCGCGCCTCAGCCTTGATGCGGCGGCCTATTACATGGTGAAGGACAACTTCTTTTTTCGCGATGCGGACGGTTTCAACGTCGATGACGGGAAGACCCGCCATGTGGGGGCCGAGGCCGCGCTCGACGCGGCGTTGACCGACGCGCTGTCGCTCAATCTGAACGCCTCTTACGCCGCGCACACCTACCGTTTCGACCGCGCGGCGAACGGCATCGTCTCCGGCGCCGACGTCGACACCGCGCCGCGCTGGCTCGCCGGCGCGCGCGCCTTGTGGCGGCCGTTGGACCTGCCAGTCGAAGGCGAGGTCGAATGGGTTTTCGTCGACGACTATTTTCTCGGTCCGGCGAACAGCCGGACCTATCCCGGCCACAATCTCCTCCACCTGCGCGGTTCCTGGGCGGTGACGGAAAACTTCCGCCTCTACGCCGCCTTGCGGAACGTGCTCGACAAATTCTACGCCGAACGCGCCGATTTCGCGTTCGGCGATGAACGCTACTTCCCCGGAGAAGAACGGACCTTGACGGTGGGGCTGCGGCTGACGAAGTAACGGGCTCGCAGCAGAGGATCAGTCTCCCATGTCCGAAATCAGCGCGCCGGAATTCGGCGAGGACCTGCCGCCGCACCGCATCTCGCCGGAGACGATCGAGCTCCTCGCGCGGCGGCGTTCAACGGCGGCCGACCTTCTGGGTCCTCCGGGGCCGGACGATGATGCGATCCGGACGATCCTGCATGTCGCCACGCGCGTTCCCGACCACAGGCGCGTTGTTCCGTTCCGCTTCGTCATTTTTAACGGCGAGGCGCGCGCGCGCGCCGGCGACATATTGGCCGACGCGTTCAAGCGCGCTGAGCCCGACGCCGAAGGCCCGCGCGTGGAGAAGGAGCGCGGCCGGTTCCTGCGGGCGCCGGTCGTCGTTGCGGTTGTCTCGGCGGTCGACCGGAATCACAAAACGCCTGAATGGGAGCAGATCCTGACCGCCGGCGCCGTCTGCCAGACCATGCTTATCGCGGCTAGCGCGCACGGCTTCGCGGCGCAATGGCTGACGGAGTGGTGCGCTTACGACGACAATGTCAGGCGCGCTTTCGGCCTCGAACCGGACGAGCGCATCGCTGGATATGTCTATCTTGGAACTGCGCGCGAAAACCCTAAGGAGCGCCAACGCCCCGATTTCACTTCGCTGATCACGACTTTTTGAGGCGACGGCGTCCTTTCTGCAAAGGCGCCGTCGCTATTGTCTTCCGCCGGTGATCGAAGCGGCGAAAAAAGAGGCGTTCGCGCCCTAGGCCGCTTTGCGACGTCGGCGCGCCCAGGCGAGAGCCGCCGCGCCCCCGGCGAAGAGACCCATCGCAGGCGGAACCGGAACCACGACCGGCGCGGTCGCGGCCAGGCCGAACTCGACGCCGGCGAGGTCAACGTCAAGGTCGAAAGCATCGGCGAGGACCATCGCCGCAGTCGCCGTAAACCGCAGTGGCAGCATCGGGTTCGCCGTGTCGAAAAGATCGTTGATGTCGGTCAGGTCGGCGACATCAAACGAAAAGATCGGCGCGTCGTTGATCGGCGATCCGTCGTTCACGGTAACATCGGCGTTGATCAGGCTGTTGACCGTGTCGATCACGAAGTTTTCAAGGCTGACGCTGGCCGTTTCGGTGAAAAGGCGCACGCCCGCCTCTTCATGTTCAATCGTGCCTGCGAGACCCTCGAGATCGCCGCCGGAGATGGGGAACGTGAACGTCCCGCTCTCCGCGTTGAAGAGGGAGTCGTCGAGCGGTTCGGCATTCAGACCGAGACCGCCGAGATCTGCGGTCACCTGAACCGTAGTCTCGCCGCCGACCAGCGGCGCCGCCGTTGCGACCCCGAACATCGCCGCAATCCCGACAAGGATTGCGCCGAAAAGTTGTTTGGACTTCATTACAAATTCTCCATAGGTTGCATACTCCACCACGTCCTAGACTAAGACACTAATGGTACGGCGGCCAGATTTATTCGGTTTTCCAAGAACGCCGCGCGACATTTTTAAGATATGCGCCGTCGCTTCATGACGCGAAATCGTCGCCGCGCCATCGGCTGGGGTCAAGGCGAACCGGGAAAAAGAGGACGTCCCAAGGACCGCCGGCCGTCTCTCGCGCTGAGATCACGGTGCGACGAAAAGCCATTGTGCGATGACCGGGATCCGCAAGGGCCGAGGCGGCCCGCCTGCATCATTCTCGCCGCGCGCCATGCGCACGGTCCGAGGCGCGCGGCGCATTGCAAAAACCGCGGAAATGGGTTTTTCTCACCGCGACCCAACCAGCTTGCGATTCGGGAGCAAGAAATGAAGTTCACGACAACGCCATTGATCGGACTCGCCATGCTGATGGCGGCGGGATGCGGAGAAAACGGCGCGGCAGACGCCGCCGTAGAGGGAAACTCCGCCTCCAGGCAAGCCGAGAAGGACGACGCGGAGACCGACGCCGGGCAGGAGGCGCAAACCGATGACGCCTCCGCCAAATCCGAACCTGATTACGCAGCCGCGCCATCCGGTCTTTACAACACGGACGCGGGGCACCGTTACATTACCTTCACATATCTCCACCAGGGATTTTCCTCGCCCTATCTGCGCTGGAATGACTGGGACGGCGAATTGAACTGGAACGCCGAGAACCCGGAGGCCTCCTCGATTGCGGTGACGATCGACGCGGCCTCGATCGATTCCGGCGTTGACGAATTCGACAATCATCTGAAAAGCGCCGATTTCTTCGAAGTCGAGAAGTTTCCGTCCATCACCTTCGAGAGCACGGAAGTGAAAATGACCGGCCCGAACACCGGCGTCGTCACTGGCGATCTGACGATCAGGGACCAGACGAAGCCGGTCGCGGTGGACGTGACTTTCAACAAGGCCGCTTATGTCGACCGCGCCGAGGCGCACAAGATCGGATTTTCGGGCAAGACCACCCTTCTGCGTTCCGACTTCGGCGTCGGCCGTTACGCGCCGGTTGTCGGCGACGAGGTTACGATCATCATCGAAACCGAATTCGATGAAGTGAAGTCAGCCGAATAGAACCAGCAATGGCCGCCTCCGGTGATCGCTACACAACCGTTGCAATCGCCCTTCACTGGGTGATTGCGGTGATGATCATCATGCAGATCATAGGCGGCTTGACGATGACGGGGCTGCCCGACGGCTCGTCGGAGAAATTCGAGTTCTATCAGTTGCACAAGTCCTTCGGCCTCACGGTGCTTTTGCTTTCGTTGGTGCGGCTCGGTTGGCGTCTGACGCATCCGGCGCCTGCGCTTCCGGACGGCATGGCCGGCTGGGAGCGGATTGCCGCCCGGTTCACCCATGTCGCTTTTTACGCGCTGATGATCGGCGTGCCGCTCGGCGGCTGGGCGGTCGTCTCAGCATCGCCTTTCGCAGACAGCGTTCCGACTTACATCTTCGGCGTCATTCCCTGGCCGCATTTGCCTTTCTTCAGCGGCGTCGAAGACCGCGGGGCGCTGACCGAGCAACTCGCAGGGGCCCATGAATTCTTCGCCCTGACGATCGCGGCCCTGCTTGTCCTCCATATCGGCGCAGCCCTGAAACACCATTTCATCAGTCGCGACGGCGTTCTGGCGCGCATGGCGCCGGTCATCCGTCAACGGAGTTCTTCATGAAAGTCTCTGCCCCGTTCGCCGCCGCTCTGGCGCTCGCCGCCTCGGCCTGCGCAGAGGGCGAAGCCGGCGCGGCGGAAGCGTCGACCGCCGCCGCTGCGCCGGCGTCCCGGGATGTCGCCGGCGCAGCGTGGAACGTCGATCCGGCGAACAGCCGGCTGGGGTTTTCCGCTACGCAGAACGGCGAGGTTTTCGAAGGGGTCTTTGAACGCTTCGACGCCGCCATCGTGTTCGACCCGGACAACCTCGCTGATGCGTCCATCGATGTGACGATCGACATGGGGAGCGCGAAAACGGGCGATCGCCAGCGCGATTCCGCGCTGCCGGGATCCGACTGGTTCAAGGTGAAGGACTATCCGACGGCGCGCTTCGCTTCGAGCGATATCGCCGAGAGCGGGCCCGGCGCTTATTCCGCAGCCGGAACGCTTACTATCCGCGACGTGACGAAAGACGTCGTCCTTCCATTTACATTGGCGATCGACGGCGATCGCGCGACGGCGGAAGGCGCGGTCAGCCTCGTGCGGACGGACTTCGGCGTCGGACGGGGCGAATTCGCGGACGGCAAGTGGGTCGGCGTCGACGTCGAGGTATCGGTTTCCATCGAAGCGACCCGTTGAGCTCGACTTCAGGGTTTTCACGGGGCCGCTAGACGGCGATCAGCTTCGCCTCGAGGGGCTCGCGCGGCGCCGGCGCGGGCTGGGGCGCGTATCCCAGTCGCGCGAGCATCTGCACCGTCCCGCCTTCCGGCACCAGCATCCTGTGGGCCTTGCGGTAGAGCGTCTCCATGGCGGGAAACTCCTGCAGCGCCTGGCTCAGGGGATGAAACGCGAGGCCGCGACGCGTCGCCTCCAACTGCGCGCGCAGCCAGGCGCCGCCGGCGGCGAGTTGGTCGCGGCGGGTGTTCGTCGGGCTGGTCGTCCAGAGGAACGCCGCGGCCGACTGACATGCGCGCTCGTAAAATGCGAATGACTGGTCATAGGCGAGCGATCCCGGATTATCAGTCTTCGCCCGCGTCAACACGCCCGCGGCGCCGAGGGCGTCTATGATCGGGCCGTTGAGCGACAGCCCCCAGGGGTCGTCGTTGATCTCGCGCTTGCCGATGCGCGTCACGTCTATGCTCTCGCGGCGCGTTGCGTCGTTCGTCCATTCCACTTTCCAGGCCCCGGTCGTCAGGGTTCTGAGCGCATCAACCGTCGGCGGATCATTGGCGAAACCGCCGCCTAGGGAAAACGGGCCCGCCGTCGCGCCTCGAAGGATCGCCTCGAGATCCGATGTGGAGACGGCGTGATCGACATCAAAGACAGCACGATTTGTCCGACGGTCGAGAACCGCCTCCATCAGGGGATCGGCTTCGACCTCAGCGTCGGCGACGAGCCGCATATGGGCGACGGGCCTGTCGTCGAGACGTTGAGGAT
>CAZBOC010000049.1:0-13560 GCA_964493225.1 uncultured Caulobacterales bacterium
GGCGCCCGCAGACCCCTTCGTCGTCGCCGCGCCGTTCGACGGGGTCGTCAAGGAGATCCTCGCCGACGCAAACGCCGCCGTGGTTCCGGGAGACGACCTCGTCCTCTTTGAGGATGTCGAGCATCGCAACCGGCTGCAGATCGCTGAGGAAAGGGAAGCCGTCGCGGAGGCGCGCTATCTGCGCGCCTCCCAGGGCGCCATCAGCGTCGCGGGCGAGAGGCGCGAGATTGCAGTCGCCCGGGCCGAATTCGAACTGGCGAAAGCCGAAAGGGCGTATGCAGAGGAGCTCCTCGCAAAGACGCGACTGCAGGCCGCGACCGCGGGTGTTGCGATAATCGCGGACGCTCGCGAATGGGTCGGCCGTCCCGTCAGGGCCGGTGAGGCGATCATGGAGATCGCCGACCCGGATCGCATCCGCTTCGCGATCGATCTTCCGGTCAAGGAAAGTCTCGTCCTGAAAGAGGGCGCGCTGGTGAAGATTTTCCTCGACGCGGATCCTCTGCACCCGATCCGCGCGCGTCTGACCGAGGCGAGCTATCAGGCGCGGCTCGACAAGCGTTCCATCGTTTCCTACCGCGTTTACGCCGAGCTGGAAGATCCCGACGCGGCGCCCGCGCGGATCGGCGTTCAGGGCGTCGCACAAATCCATGGGCGCAAGGCCCCGCTGATCTATGTCGTTCTGCGCCGGCCGCTGTCCGCCCTGCGCCAGGCGACGGGCATCTAGCGTTGACCGGATTACAGGATCCAGGTACGGACTATCCTCTGCCTGCGCTGCGCGAGGACTTGCAGCTGCTTGAGGGGGCGCGACAGACCGACGGCGCAATTGGCTGGCTCATCTTCGACGCCCTCCGGCGTCGTTACTTCCATATTGACGGCAAGGCGTGGCGCATGCTGAACGCCTGGGCGGCGGGGTCGAAGGGCGCCCTTATGGAGCGGGTTTCCTGCGACGAAAACTCCGGCGACGAAATTTCCGGCGAGGACGTGGACGCGCTGGTGCGTTTCCTTTTCGAGAACGCTCTGACGCTTGAACCGCCCCGGAGCGATGTCAAGGCTTTCGTCGCACAGAAGGAGGCCGGCGAGAAATCGTTCCTTGCGTCCGCGGTCCACAACTATCTGTTCTTCCGCATTCCGCTCATTCGCCCGCACCGTTTCCTGAAACGGACCGCGGCCCTGACGGCGTTCTTTTTTTCGCCGGCCTGGTGGGCGTTCGTCGCGGTCGTCGCCGCCGCTGGCGGCTATCTGGCGCTGCGCCAGTGGGATTTGTTCGTTCACACGTTTCTGCATTTCTTCAGTGTTCAGGGGCTCGCGTGCTATCTTGCGAGCCTCGTCGCGATAAAGATCGCGCACGAATTCGGCCACGCCTACGCGGCGACCCGCTATGGCGGCCGCGTAACGACGATGGGCGTCGCCTTTCTGGTCATGTTCCCCGTGCTGTTCACCGACACGACGGACGCCTGGAGACTTTGCGATCGCCGCAAGCGCCTCGTCATTGACGCCGCTGGGGTCGCCGTCGAGCTGATGATCGCCGCTTTCGCAACGCTCGCCTGGGCGTTTCTGCCTGACGGGCCATGGCGCAGCGCGGCTTTTTTCGCCGCCACGACAAGCTGGGCGATGAGCCTTGCGGTCAATCTCAATCCGCTGATGCGGTTCGACGGTTATCACTTCCTCGCTGATCTCACAGGCGTGCAAAATCTCCAGGCGCGATCGTTCGCCCTCGGACGATGGGCGCTGCGCGAGGCGTTGTTCGGTCTTGGCGAGCCGGCGCCGGAGGCGATGGCGCGGCCCGCGCGCCGCGGGCTGATCGCCTTCGCCTGGGCGAGTTGGATCTACCGGTTCTTCCTCTTTCTCGGCATCGCGCTCCTTGTGCATGCGATTTTCTTCAAGGCGCTGGGCGTGGTCTTGTTCTTGGTCGAAATAGGATGGTTCATCATGCTTCCGATCCTCACTGAATTAAGGGAATGGGGCGCGCGCCGCAGCGCCATCGCGGCGAGCCGGCGCGCCGTCACGACAGTCGCCGTCGTTTCGCTGATAATCCTTGTCTTGATAGTGCCGTGGCGGACGACGGTCCGCGCCCCCGTCATGCTGGAGGCGCAGGACGAAGCGGTCGTTCATGCCCAGTTCCCGGCAGAAGTCATTGAAGCGCGCGTGAAATCCGGCGACGTCGTCGAGGCGGGCGACGTCATCCTTGAGACGCGGTCGCCGGACCTCGAGCAGCAAGTCCGCCTTGCGCGATCGCGAGCGGCGCTGGCGCGGTTGCGCCTTGAGCGCATCGTTTCTGATGCGCGGGATCGACAGCAGACGACGGTTCTGCGCCGGGAGCTTGCGCGGCGCGAGGGGACGCTGGAAGCGCTCATGGAAAAGCGCGACGCCCTCGCGGTGCGGGCCCCGATCGGCGGGGTCGTTCGCGACCTGGCCCCCGGCCTTCACCCCAACCGCTGGATCAACAAGGACGCGCCGGTCGCAACGATCGTGTCTCCGGCGGGAGCGCGGCTGCGGGGCTATGCGCCGGTCGAGGCCGTGGGGCGAATTCGTCCCGGCGCGGCGGCCGTATTCGTTCCGGATATGGCCGATTACCCAAAACGAAAAGGCCGCGTGCGATTAATTGCGGCCGCGAACGCCGCTGAGATTTCTCTGCCGGCGCTGGCGTCGCGCCATGGGGGCCCGATCGCGGTCAGCAAAACGGCCGAGGCCCTGGAACCCGTGGCCGCCTGGTGCGACGTCGTCATCGAGCTTGATCCGGCCGGCGCCGCGCCGGGTCGAGTTCTGAAGGGCGAGGCGCGGATAGACGCCCGGGCCGAAAGCATCGCTGCAAGGATTTGGCGACGCGTCGTGCGCGTAATTGTCATCGAGACAAGCTTGTAGTCGGAAAGCGGGCGAGCGCCAGGGCTCCAGGCGCTGCGGAGACGTCCCTGCGCCGGGCCTCCGCCGGGCGTGACGGCGCATCGTCGATCGTGATCGAAAAAGGCGACGCGCGCTTTATTAAATACCTGTCACTGAGACAACTGAACGCCGGTTCGGTGCATTGATTTCGCGGCCGACTTGACGGTAGGGATTAATTCCTCGAACGCTCCGACGGGTTTGGGGCGGGCGACGCCTTTACAGCGGACCGCGCAGCGATCCGCCCCAGTCGCGATATCGTAGAACGAACGGAAAAAATAGGATTTGAATATGCTTACTCAGTTGAAGTCCAGCGCGGCCCTCGCCGCAGTCGTCGTTTTCGCCGCGGCTTGCGGCGGCGCCGGCGAGAACGCCTCCGCCAGCGATGAGAACGGCGCCAGCTCGACCTCCGCTGACGCGGCCGCGAGCGAACAGTCGACGGCTGCCGAGGCCAGTGATGCGGCGGACGAGGCGGCCTCGGAAATGACTGAGGTCGCCGCTGTCGACGAAGCGGTCGCCGCCGCGGAAGACGCGGCGCAAAGCGCCGGCGCAGCCGCCTCTTCGGCCGCCGAAGCGGTGCAGGAAGAGGCCGGAAAAGCCGCCGACGCGGTCGAGGCCGGAATGCAGGACGCCGCCGAGAAAGCGCAAAGCGCCGTTTCCGCCGACAACGGTGCGGCCTCGTCTTCGGTGTCTCCCGAAGTCGCTCAGGAGTATGCTTCCCTCTCGGGCGACGCCTCCAAGGGCCAAAAAGTCTTCTACAAGTGCATTTCGTGTCACGCGGTCAAGGAAGGCCAGAATAAAGTCGGCCCGTCGCTTTACGGCATCGTGGGACGCCCGGCGGGAAGCATCGACGGCTTCAACTACTCCGATGCGAACGCCAATTCCGGTATCGTCTGGACCGAAGAAACGCTCTTCGCCTATCTTGAAAAGCCAATGGAGTTCATCCCCGGCACCCGGATGAATTTCCCGGGACTGCCCAGCGCCCAGGACCGCGCGGACGTCATCGCCTATCTCAAGCAGGAAGCTGAATAACACGCTCCCTGGTGGAACCGAACCTGATTGGAAAAAGCCGTCGCCCGGCGCGGCGGCTTTTTCGTACCTGCCGGGTTTCACGAAAAACCATCCGTTGTAGGGTGCGAGCATGATGACCTATCCCTTTTCGGCCGTCGTCGGACAGGATGATTTGAAGCGCGCGTTGATTATGGCCGCCGTCGACAGGCATATCGGCGGCGTTCTCGCCCTCGGCGACCGCGGAACCGGCAAATCCACGACCATCAGGGCGCTCGCGGCGCTGCTCCCCAAAAGAAAGCAGGAAGACGCCGATGCGCTGGCCGACCTGTCGGGGGCGATTGCGAGCAACGGCGCCGAGCCCGCCCGCCCGGACGACAGCGCCCCCGTGATCGACCTGCCGCTTGGCGCCAGCGAGGACCGCATCGTCGGCGCCCTCGATCTCGAAGCGGCGCTCGCCCGTGGCGAAAAGCGGTTTCAGCCGGGATTGCTCGCGCGCGCCCATGGCGGCTTTCTCTACATCGACGAAGTCAATCTGCTTGAGGACCACTTGGTGGACGTCCTCCTCGACGTCGCAGCCTCCGGCGAGAATATCGTGGAGCGGGAAGGTTTCAGCGTGCGTCATCCCGCGCGCTTCGTTCTTGTGGGCAGCGGCAATCCCGAAGAGGGCGAGTTGCGCCCGCAACTGCTCGACCGTTTCGGCCTCTCCGTGGACGTGCGCACGCCGACCGACCTGCAGGAACGCATGGAGGTCATACGACGCCGCGACGCCTTCGAGCGCGATCCCGACACCTTCATGAAAAAGTGGAAGCGCAAGGATTCCGGCGTGCGCCGCAAGATCGAAAAAGCCCGCGAATGTCTCGACGACGTGCGCGTTCCGGAAGAAACGCTGGAAATCGCGGCGGCGCTTTGCATCGCGCTAGGCACAGACGGGTTGCGGGGGGAGCTGACGCTGATGCGCGCCTCCCGCGCCCTTGCAGCCTACAACGGCGACGCTGCGGTCGAGCGTTCGCATGTTCGCGAAATGGCGCCCTCGGCGCTGCGCCATCGTCTTCGCAAGGATCCTCTGGACGAGACGGACGCGGCGGTGCGCGTCGCGCGGGCGATCGAGGAAGTGCTCGGCGCATGAGCCGGGCCGCCGCGCCCCTGGTCACGGCCGACGACCCTTCCGAAACGGATGCGGCGGCGGCGGGCCGCGAACGCTGGCGCAACGCGGAGATGATCGCCGCGTTCCTGGCGGTCGATCCCGTCGGGCTCGCAGGCGCGCGGTTGCGCGCGGGCGCCGGCCCGATTCGCCAGCGCTGGCTCGATGGGTTCGCCGCGCTCCTGCCTGAGGGAACGCCGCTGCGCCATGCGCCTTTCAATATCGACGAGGACCGGCTGGTCGGCGGGCTCAATCTCACGGCGAGCCTCGCCGAGGGCAGGCCGGTGGCGGAAGAGGGGCTCCTCGCCGAAGCCGACGGCGGTTTCGTGATCCTGCGGATGGCCGAGCGCGCCGCGCCGTCGGTTGCGGCGGCCGTCGCCTCGGCGATGGACAGACGCGTCGTCGCCATAGAACGCAGCGGGATCTCGCGCGTTTACGCAACCCGCTTCGGTCTGATCCTTCTCGACGAGGGCGCCGAGGCTGACGAACGGGCTCCCGAAATCCTGACTGAACGCGTCGCGTTCGATTTCGAACTTGACGGCGTCCCGGCGCGCGCGGCCGGCGGCTTTTCAGTCGACGCCGCCGAGGTCGAACGAGCGCGGCGCATTCTTCCGAAGGTCGATCTGGACGAGGACAGGCTTGCGGCGATGAACGCCGCCGGTATCGCCGTCGGCGCTGCATCCCTGAGGGCGCTTCTGTTCTGCGCGAATGCGGCGCGGGTCGCGGCCGCCCTCGCCGGCAGGAGCGAGATCGAAGACGCCGACGTTCAGATCGCGTGCCGGCTCGTGCTTGGCCCGCGCGCGACGGCGTCCCCGCAAATTCCGGAGGAAGGCGGCGACGCCGCCCAGCCGGAGGACGCCGGGCAGAGCGAACCGGAGCGCGAAGACGGCGATCGACAAGAAGCCGGCGATGCGGACGGCGAGCAGACAGGCGCCGACCCCCGCGAATTCGCGGACAGGCTGATCGAGGCGGTCCAGAACGCGGCGGCCCGCGAGGCGCTGTCGGCCCTCAAGAACGGCGCCTTGCGCTCCTCGACGGTCTCGAAAGGCAAGTCCGGCGCCGCGGCGGTCTCCCAGACCGGCGGCCGCGCGAAGGGCGCGCGTCCCGGCGACTGGCGACGCGGCGGGCGCATCGACATCGCCGCTACATTGCGCGCCGCCGCCCCATGGCAGCGCATGCGCGCTTCCGCGCCAACCTCGGGAAAGCTGAAAATTTCGCCGGCCGACATCCATGTCAAGCAGTTCGAGGAACGCACGGAGTCCGTTGTGATTTTCGTGGTCGACGCGTCGGGGTCCTCTGCCATGAACCGGATGGCCGAGGCCAAGGGGGCCGTGGAGCGGCTGTTGAGCGACTGCTATTCGCGCCGCGACCAGGTCTGTTTGATCGCGTTTCGCCGCGACGCCGCCGACGTGCTTCTGCCGCCGACGCGCTCGCTTGTGCGCGCGCGCAAGGCGCTCGCCGAGTTGCCCGGCGGAGGCGGCACGCCGCTCGCCGCCGCCATCCTCGCCGCTGCGCGCGTCGCCGAGGCGGAACGCTCCCGCGGGCGCGCGGCTTACGTCGTTTTCCTGACCGACGGCCGCGGCAACATCGCCCTTTCCGGCGAGCCCGACCGCGAGGCGGCGCGGAGCGACGTCGAGGCGAGCGCGGCGTCGTTTCGGCGCGCGGGCTGCGTCGCCCTGTTATTCGACACGTCCGCGCGTCCGAGCGCGCGGGCGAAGGAACTGAGTGAAAAACTCGGCGCGCAGTATCGCATTTTGCCCTATGCTGACGGAAAGCGCCTGTCTGAAGCCGTCCGCCAGACCGTCGCGCAAGGTCGGTAAGGCGCTCGCCGGGACGAAACGCCATGTTCACCATCGACGACGCGCTTGATTGGGAGACCAACGGAAGCACCCGGGGCGGCGCAGGGAGTTTCTTTGTCGACACGCCGATGATGCGCTGGCGGGCGGAACGTTCCGGCGCGGGGCCCAGCGCGCTGCTGATTCACGGAACCGGCGCCTCGGCTCATAGCTGGGCGGGACTGCGTCCTGTGCTCGCCGAAGACTGGGACGTCGTCGCTGTCGATCTTCCGGGGCATGGCTTCACGCGGCCCAAAGGCCGTTTCACGCCGACGCTCGCCAATGTCGCAGCGGCCCTTTCTCAATTCGTGAAGGCCCTCGACGTCTCGCCCGCACTGATCGTCGGCCATTCAGCGGGCGCCGCGATCATGATCGACATGATCGCGCGGGCGGCGGCGA
The DNA here is from genome assembly GCA_964493225.1 of uncultured Caulobacterales bacterium. Classification (GTDB taxonomy): domain Bacteria; phylum Pseudomonadota; class Alphaproteobacteria; order Caulobacterales; family Parvularculaceae; genus JAJFFW01. Next base: position 7,264 of record CAZBOC010000049.1, read on the forward strand.
CACCCATCGCCGCCGTCAGCGTCAACGGCGCTCTCGCGCCCTTCGAGGGCCCGGCCGCGTTTGTCTTCCCGTTCATGGCGAGATCCCTCGCGCTCAATCCCTTCGTGCCGCATTTTTTCGCCAGCGCCGCCCGGGACAGGCGCAACGTCGCCCGCATGATCGAGCAAACCGGATCGACGATCCCGCCCGAGGCCATCGATCAGTACCAGGCGCTTCTTTCCCAGAGCACGCACGTCGCCGGCGCCCTCAGAATGATGGCCCATTGGGACCTGACGCAGATCATGGTCATGCTGGGCGACGTGGAAACGCCGGCTCTTTTCATCGCCGGCGAAAACGACAAGGCCGTCTCCCCGAAAATCTCCCTGGAGGCCGCGGCGCGGGCGCCGGCTGGCGAATTCAAGCTCATGCCCGGGCTCGGCCACCTCGCCCACGAAGAGGATCCGGCCGCCGTCGCCGCCCAGATACGGCGCTTCGCCCTGGACAGGGCGTGAGCGGCGTCGGCGTTCGGACGCCGCCGGACACCGACCGAGCCGGAAAGGTCAGCCGCTGATCCTTGGCATGCGAAACGGCAGGAGCGCCTTGACGAGGGGCTGCCTCAGACGCGCGCCCGACAGCGATTCGTGGACGCCGCACCGGCGCGATCCGAACAGGCGGCTTTCGATCACCGAGCGGCTGTAGAAGGGCGAGTCCTCGAGCGTCGTTCTGACGATCGCGTTCTGCGCGTCCTCGCTGCGCGTACGCCGGCGCATGCGCCAATATTTCGTCGCCGGCAACGTCTGCTCCGGCGGCGCTTCGAAATCGCGAATGTCGCCGTCCCGGCTGACGAGAAGAGCGGCAGAGCGCGAGGCGCCGTCGACCAAATCCGTGTTGTAGAGGATCGCGGTCTGGTTTTCGTCAAGGATGGTGCGCGACCAGTCCCAGTAGGCGAAGCGGTCCTCAAGCGGCTCGTCGCCGTCATTGGCGTCGAAATATCCGTGGCCGGACCACCTTATGTCCGGCTCCTCGAAGTCGACCTCGATCCGCGAAAATGGCGCGATGGGCCTCCAGCGGTGCCCGCCGCGGTCGTCGATGAAGAAGACGCCTTCGCCAAGGGCGTCGCTTTTCACCCGGATGGTCCCGCGGAGGGGGCGCGGCAGAGGCGCGCAAAAATCCTCGACGGAGACGACCAGCGCGTCCCCGTCCCAGGACAGGCGATTCCTCGCGATCTGAAAGCTGTGGCGTTCGCGCGCGACCGCGCGCTCGCCCCGTTCGGTCATGGACCAGCGCGCGCCGCGGGGACCGTAGAGCGCCACGTTGAGCGCGCAGTGGTTTTCCGGGGCCTTGCGTCCCGACCAGGCGTAGTAGGGTGAGAAGACGCTGCCGACAAAGGCGATCATCGTCAGACCGAATGCGCCGTCGTCGCTCAGCGCATCGACATACCACCAGGCGTAGCCGCCGGACGACACTTTCAGGTCAAACCGCAATCCTTCATAATACAACTCGCCGCCATCGCTCCGGAGAGCGCGGCCATCGGCACGCCGGAACCGGGATGCGCGCTCCCGCCGGCGAGGTACAGCCCTTTCATTCGTGTACGGATGCTCGGTCGCCGGAACGACGCTCGCCAGCCGTGATTGGCCATGCCGAACAGCGCCCCGCCCGAGCCCGGGAACCGACGCTCGAAGTCCCTCGGCGTCGTCACGGTTCTGTGCGCGGGATTGATTTTGAGCGTCAGGCCGCACCGGCGAAGCTGGTTCAGCATGTTCGTCTCGCATCGTTCGATCTCCTGTTTGTCGAATTCCCGTCGATCGCCGACGGCTGGCGCGTTGACGAGGCAGAAAAGCGGCTCGAACTCGCCGTCGCGGTTGTCGTCGCCCTTGCGCGGGCCGGGGCCGGCGGCCTGCGGATCGTCGGCCGCGCGGGCGGGGGCGAAGACATAGGTTGTTGGCGAGGGCGGTACGGCTTCGTCGCCGAAAACGGCGTTGAATTCGCTCTCATAGTCGTCGGAAAAGAAAATATTGTGTACCGATAAGTCAAAGCCTCGCGCCTGCGCCGGCATGCACCAGGTTATGGCCGATTGGGTGCGGGTCGCATCCGCGGGGAGCGCGACGGCCGCTGCGGGCGCGGGACCGAAAAGGCCGCCGTCAATGGCGGCGGCGTCCGCGTTCAGGATAACGACGTCGGCGTCGACGGCGGGCCCGAGCGCGGGCGTCACGCCCCGAACCGAGGGGCCGGCGGAGGCGACCGCGTCGATATGCATATTGTAGACGAACTGCGCGCCATTGTCTTTGGCCACGGTTTCAAGGGCCCTGGCGATCGTCTGCATGCCGCCTTCGATGGCCCAGACTCCCTCCTGCTCGACATGGGCGATGAGCGCCAGCGTGGCCGGGGCTTCGAACGGCGAGGAGCCGCAATAGGTCGCGTATCGCGCGAACAGCTGGCGCAGCCGCGGATCGGTGAACTGCCTGGTGAGAGATTGCCACAGGGTGGAATAGGGGTCGACGCCGAGCAGGGAGACGGGACTGCGGCGCGCGATCAGGGAGAAGAAGCTTGGCGACGGATTGCGCAGAAACGGCTCGGAAAGCGTCTCGAAAATGCGCTTCGCCTTATCGGTGAATTTCAAGAACTGTTCGGCGTCCTTTTGTGAAGCGAAGGAAGCGATCGCCTCAGCCGAGCGCTCCTTGTCCGAAAACAGATCAAGCCGCGAGCCGTCGGTCCAGGCGTGGCGCGCGAGCGTTTCGAGCCTCTGGAGCTTTATGTGCTCGTCGAACCGGGCGCCGGCCTTTTCGAAGATTTCTTCGAAGACGCGTCGAAGCGTGAAGACGGTCGGGCCGGAATCAATCTGGGCGTTGCCGATGGGGACCTGCTTGATCTTGCCGCCCGGCTCCGGCGCGCGCTCAAAGACGGTCACGTCGCAATGGCGCGAGAGAACCGCCGCAGCCGAGAGCCCGGCCACGCCGGCCCCGACGATGGCGACACGCGTTCGAACCATAAGATTTCCTTCCGTGAGCGGCAAAATCTGTCAAAACAAATTGACATAAGCGCGTGACTATTAAAAGATACAAGGGAAAGGAAAAATGGTTTGATCTCGCACGGTTCAATCGAGTTCGCGCTGGAAGACGCAATCGCCGCCGCGCAGGCGAGCGACGGCCCGCCGCGTCTCGCCGAGGCGCTGCGCTACGCCGTCTTTCCCGGGGGCGCGCGCGTGCGGCCGGATTTGTGTCTCGCCGTGGAGCGCGCTTGTTCCGGATCAGAAGCCGGCATCGCGCAGGGCGTGGCGGCGGCGATTGAATTGCTGCACTGCGCCTCGCTTGTTCACGACGATCTTCCGTGTTTCGACGATGCTTCGCTGCGGCGCGGAAAGCCCTCGGTTCATTGCGTATACGGCGAAGCGCTGGCCGTGCTGGCGGGAGACGCCCTCATCGTGGCGGCGTTCGACCTCGTCGCCACGAAATACGCCAGCGAAGCCGGTCGCCCGGGACTCGTGGCGCCATTGATCTCGATTGTCGCCGAAGCCGTGGGCGCGCCGCGCGGGATCATTGCGGGTCAGGCCTGGGAGAGCGAGCCCGTGGTCGATCTGCGCGCCTATCACCGCTCCAAGACCGGCGCCATGTTCGTCGCCGCGGCCGCCGCCGGCGCGGCCTGCGCCGACGGCGATCCGGCGCGCTGGAGGCCGCTCGGGGAGCGGCTCGGCGAGGCCTACCAGATCGCCGACGATATTCGAGATTGCTGTTTCGACGAGGAAAGCCTCGGCAAGCCAGCCGGTCAGGATTCCCTGCAGGAAAGGCCGAACGCGGTGAACGCCCTCGGCCTTGAGGGCGCGCGAGACCAATTGCGTGATCTCATCCGTGACGCGGTCGATTCGGTGCCCGACTGTCCGGGTGCGGACGCTCTCAGGGAGCTCGTTTTCGGCCAGGCGCGCCGACTATTGTCCGCAACCGCGACCCGTCGCGTCGCCTGATCGATTCGCGTCTGCAGACGACGGAGCGCGCCGGACTCGCGGCCGCAGATACTTGTCGCGCGTGAAGAGCTTGGCATGCGTCGGGAGATTTTCCGTATGGCCCGGACCCGCACCCGCCCCCCGAAAATGCATCGCAATTCCGGAAGCTTGGCCGGTCCTCCATACGATCAGTTCGCAGTCGCGTCGCGGGGGACGTCCTGCGAGCGTTTGCGTATTCGCGCCGGGAAGCCGGGTCCGCAAGCCATTGCTCTCGCGGCCGCACTCTCGCGGCTGCGCGCCGCCGGATCCCGGTTTCATGGGCTCCGCGTTAAAAACGGAAAAACTTCGGGCTGGTTTGTTGTCAAAAAAAGTTGACAGTACGTGTCGTAAACGTAAGATGACAAATATGGAAGCGAACACGATCCCAGCGCCGGCATCGCGTCAGACAGACGATTTTCCGCAACCAACTTCCCGGGCGCGGCCCCAACCCGCTCTCGAGGCGCGCGCCGTCCTCTTCACGGGCGACAGCGAAGTCGACTTCGCTGATGTCGCCATCGCGACGCCAGGGCCTGAAGACCTCGTGATCGACGTGGAATGGAGCGGCGTCAGTACTGGTACGGAGCGATTGCTCTGGGCCGGCGAGATGCCTCCTTTCCCAGGGCTCGCCTATCCGCTGGTCCCGGGTTACGAGGCCGTCGGACGCGTCATCTGGGCTGGCGATCGCGAAGATCTGATAGGCGAGCGCGTTTTCGCACCGGGTTCGCGCGGCTTCAAGGACGTGCACGGACTTTTCGGAGCCTCTGCGTCGCGTATTGTGACGGCTGCGGACAGGGTGGCGCCGGTGCGTTTCGCCCGGGCGGACGAGGCCTGTCTTCTCGCGCTGGCGGCCACGGCGCGACATGCGATCGCCGGCGGAACGTTTCCCGATCTCATTATCGGGCACGGCGCGCTCGGCCGGCTGCTGGCGCGCATCTCCATGGCGATGGGCGGCTCCCCGCCGGTTGTTTGGGAAATCGATCCCGAGCGGTCGGACGGCGCGGGCTACGCGGTTATGGACCCCGCCTGCGACGGGCGCAGCGACTACAAGTCGATTTATGACGCCAGCGGAGATCCGCGACTTCTTGACGAATTGATCGCCCATCTGGCGCCGGGCGGAGAAATCGTTCTCGCCGGGTTCTACGCCGACAGACTTTCCTTTGATTTTGCGCCCGCGTTCATGCGCGAGATGCGTATGCGGATCGCTGCGGAATGGCGGAGGGAAGATCTTGATGCGACTATCGCCCTTGTCGACGAGGGCGCGCTCGATCTTTCCGGTCTTATTACACATCGTTTGGAAGCGTCGGCGGCGGGCGAAGCCTACCGCACGGCGTTTGGCGATCCTGGTTGTCTCAAAATGATTCTGGATTGGAGGCGGAGCGATGAGCGAGCGCTTTGACGACGAAGAATTTTCCACAGGCGGCGGGGCCATCTCTGCGATGGACGCGGCCTTGAGGGCGGAAGCGGCGAGCGAGCCGGATCCCATTCCGGTCGCGCCCGCGACAAAGGAAACGCAGATCATTGCGATCTACGGGAAGGGCGGCATCGGAAAAAGCTTCACTCTCGCCAATCTCAGCTACATGATGGCCCAGCAGGGCAAAAAGGTCCTCCTGATCGGTTGCGATCCGAAGAGCGACACCACCTCGCTCTTGTTCGGCGGTCGCGCCTGTCCGACCATTATCGATACGTCCACGAAGAAAAAGCTCGCCGGCGAAGATGTCGAGATCGGCGATGTCTGTTTCAAGCGAGACGGCGTATTCGCGATGGAGCTCGGCGGTCCTGAAGTGGGGCGCGGTTGCGGCGGCCGAGGGATCATCCACGGCTTTGAACTCCTTGAGAAGCTCGGTTTCCACGACTGGGACTTCGACTACGTGCTTCTGGATTTCCTCGGCGACGTGGTCTGCGGCGGGTTCGGGCTGCCGATCGCCCGAGACATGTGCCAGAAGGTCATCGTGGTCGGCTCGAACGACCTTCAATCCCTGTACGTTGCGAACAACGTCTGTTCCGCCGTCCAGTATTTCCGCAAGCTGGGCGGAAATGTCGGCGTGGCCGGGATCGTGATCAACAAGGCCGACGGCACGGGAGAGGCCCAGGCCTTCGCCGACGCGGTCGGCATCCCCGTCCTGTCGGCCATTCCCGCTGATGACGACATCCGGCGCAAAAGCGCAAACTATCAGATCGTCGGCAAGCCGGGGGAACGGTGGGCGCCCCTGTTTGAAGAGCTTGCGCTGAACGTGGCGGAGGCGCCGCCGATCCATCCCGAGCCCCTCGGCCAGGATGGTCTACTGGACCTTTACTCCGCCGAAGAGACCGGGGCGGGATTCACCCTCGAGCCGGCGACGTCC
>CAZBOC010000050.1:0-13537 GCA_964493225.1 uncultured Caulobacterales bacterium
AGGGCACGGGCGCGAACGGGGCGAGCGCCTCGGACAGGACCGTCGGTCCCGAGCCCGGCCCGCCGCCGCCATGGGGCGTTGAAAAGGTCTTGTGCAGATTGATGTGCATCGCATCGACGCCAAGGTCGCCGGGCCTCGCCTTGCAGGCGATGGCGTTGAAATTCGCGCCGTCGCAATAGAAGTATCCGCCCGCTTCATGAACGGCGTCGGCGATGGCGCGAATGTCGCGCTCAAAGAGACCGCAGGTATTGGGATTCGTCACCATGATGCCCGCCACGTCGGTCCCGAGCTTACCCTTGAGCGCCTCGAGGTCGACGCGGCCGGAGTGGTCGGCCGGAATGTCGTCTACGGAGAAGCCGCACTGCACGGCCGTCGCCGGATTCGTTCCGTGAGCAGATTCGGGCGCCAGCACCCGGCGGCGCGTTTCGGTTTCGCCGCGCGCGTCAATCGCCGCGCGCACCGCCATCATGCCGCAAAGCTCCCCATGGGCGCCGGCCTTCGGGCTCATGGCGACGGCCGGCATGCCGGTCATTTCCTTCAGCCAGTGGGCGAGCATGTCGATCGCTTCAAGCGCCCCCTGGACCGTCGATTGCGGCTGCAGAGGATGAATGTCGGCAAAGCCGGGGAGGCGCGCCATTTTTTCATTGAGGCGCGGGTTGTGTTTCATCGTGCACGAACCAAGCGGGAAGGGCCCCATGTCGATGGCGTAGTTTTTCTGGCTGAGGCGCACGAAATGACGCATGGTCTCAGGCTCTGAAAGACCCGGCAGACCGATGGGCGCGCTGCGTTCAAGCCCGCCGAGGCGCGACGCGCGCGCTTCCGGTTCGGGCAGGTCGACGCCGGTCCTCTCAAAAGCGTCCTTCTCGAAAATCAGCGGTTCTTCAATTTGGAGCGCGCGATTGCCGGTGTGGGTCGGCTGTTCGACGGCGTCGGGCGCGCCTGCCTGCGTCGGGCGGCCTTGCGAATTCATCGCCATGGTCAGAGCGCTCCTTTCAGCGCGCGGCCGAAGGCCGCGATGTCGTCGTCGCTGACGCATTCCGTCGCTGCGACGACCAAGAGGTTCTCCGCCTCGGAAATGTCGGGCCAGAGCCTTCCGCCCGGCACGCCCGCGAGGACGCCGTCTTCGGCGAGAGCGTCGACGATTTCGTTCGCGTTCCTCGGCAGACGGACGGTGAACTCGTTGAAGAAAGCCTTGTTGACGACCTCGACGCCGTCGATCGCGCCGAGAGCGTCGGCCGTCCGGCAGGCGGCTTCATGGTTCAGCGTCGCGAGGCGCCGCAGCCCCTTTTCGCCCAGCAGCGTCATGTGCACGGTGAAGGCGAGCGCGCACAGCCCGGAATTGGTGCAGATGTTCGACGTCGCCTTGTCGCGGCGGATGTGCTGCTCGCGGGTTGAAAGCGTCAGAACAAAGCCGCGCCGTCCTTCCGCATCGGTCGTCTCGCCGCACAGCCGCCCGGGGGACTGGCGCAGAAATTTCTGGCGCGTCGCGAAGAGCCCGACATAGGGCCCGCCGAAATTCAGCGAATTGCCGATCGACTGGCCTTCGCCGACGACGATGTCGGCGCCCATCTCGCCCGGGCTCACGACGGCGCCGAGGGAGACGATTTCGGTGACGACGGCGATGAGAAGAGCGCCCTTTGCATGCGCGGCTTGGGCGATCGGGCGCAAGTCGCGCAGGTTCCCGAAAGCGTCCGGGGTCTGGACGATGACGCAGGAGGTGTTCTCGTCGATCCGCGCCGCGATGTCCTCCGAGCCCGCAATATCGATCGGCGCCATGACGACTTCGTCGCCGACGAGCTCCGAATTCGTCCGCGTCACGGCGGCGTAGTGCGGATGGAGGCCGCCGGACACCAGGACCCGCCGCCGCTTCGTCACGCGCCGCGCCATCAGCGCGGCCTCGGCGCAGGCGGTCGAACCGTCATACATCGAGGCGCTCGCCACCTCCATGCCGGTCAGCGCCGCCACCTGCGACTGGAATTCGAAAAGATACTGGAGCGTGCCTTGCGCGATCTCGGGCTGGTAGGGCGTGTAGGAGGTAAGAAATTCCGAACGCTGAATAATATGATCGACCGTGGCCGGGACATGGTGCTTGTAGGCGCCCGCCCCGACGAAAAACGGCCCGGCGCCGGCCGACCGGTTGCGCGCCGCCATGGCGCCGAGGGCGCGCTCGACGGAAAGCTCGCTGCGGTGGTCGGGCAGATCGATCGGCGCGTTCAGCGCGTCGGCTGGCACGTCGGCGAAAAGCGCGTCGATCGACGGCGCGCCGATGGCCTCCAGCATGGCGCCGCGATCGGCGTCGGAGAGTGGAAGATATCGCATCTATTCGTTCTCGATCAGTTCCTTGTACGCTGCATCGTCCATCAGAGCGTCGAATTCAGCGGGGGCGGAGGGCTTCAGTTTCACGAACCATGCCGCGCCGGCGGGATCGTCGTTCACCTTTGCCGGCTCCTCGACAATGGCGGCGTTGATCTCGACGATTTCGCCGGAAATCGGCGCATAGACGTCCGAAGCCGCCTTCACGGATTCGACGACAGCCATGTCGTCGCCGCCGGCGAAACTTTTGCCGACCTCGGGCAGGTCGACGAAAACGACGTCGCCGAGTTGTTCGGCCGCATGCGGTGTGATGCCGACGACGGCGACGTCGCCCTCCATGCGGACCCATTCGTGGTCTTTGGTGAATTTCACGGTCATCGCGGCCTCCTAGCCTCTGTAATAGCGGTGCGGTACGAAGGGCGTCTCGACGATCTCGGCCGGCAGGGGCTTTCCGCGCACGAGCAGGCGCACCTCGCCGCCCGTCGCCGCATGGGCCGCGTCGACATAGCCCATGGCGACGGGCCCGCCGGCGCTCGGGCCGAAGCCGCCCGACGTGACCGTTCCGATCGCGTTTCCTTTAACGTCCTGAATTTCCACGCCTTCGCGAGCGGGCGCGCGGCCCTTCGGCGCCAGACCGACGCGTAGCCGCTCAGGACCGTCGGCGAGTTGGCGGAATATTTTCTCCGCGCCCGGAAACCCGCCCTGCGCGCGGCGGCGCTTGCCGATGACGAATGAGATATTGCCCTCTACGGGCGTCGTCTCGGGCGTCAGATCATGTCCGTAAAGGCAAAGCCCGGCCTCGAGGCGAAGGCTGTCTCGGGCCCCGAGCCCGGCAGGCGCGACGTCCGGGTGCTCAAGCAGCGCCCGCGCGAAATTTTCCGCCGCGTCGTTCGGAACCGACAATTCGAAACCATCCTCGCCGGTATAGCCGCAGCGGCTTGCGAAAATCTCCGCGCCGCTCCAGTCGAAGGTCGCCATCGTCATGAACCCCGCCGCGCCCGCACCGGGGAGCAACGCGTCCACGACGGCGCCCGCGCGCGGCCCCTGCAGCGCGAGGAGGCTGCGATCGTCGGCGACGCGAAGATCGACCCGTGCGCCGAGCCTGTCGCGAAAAAGCGCGAAATCCGCATCCTTGACCGCCGCATTGACCACGAGAAAGAGCGTTCCCTGGCGGCTATCCTCCGGGGGACGCGTGACCATGAGATCGTCGAGAACGCCGCCGTCGTCGTTCAGGAGGACCGTGTAGCGCAGCCCGCCCCTCTTCAGTTTGCGGATCTCGCCGGGGACGAGCGTCTCCAGCGCCTCGGCGACTTTGAAATGAGCGTCTTCAGAGCCCTGCGGGACCTCGAGCGTATGCAGGAAAGCCTGTCCCATGTGGGACACGTCGAACAGCCCGGCTTTTTCGCGCGTGTGCAGATGTTCCTTGAGGACCCCGCTCGGATACTGGACCGGCATTTCATACCCGGCGAACGGAACCATTTTCGCGCCGAGCGACGCATGAAAGTCGTGAAGCGGGATGCGTTTGTATTCGGCCATCTGTCGATCCCATGCGCGCTGATCCGCGCTTTCAGGCGCGGCGACCCCGGCTGTCATGGAACCTGAGAGATTTCGCGGCGCCGCGGAAGCGGCCGCTTACTCCTTCGGTGAACGTCCCGCTGATCCAGAACGCTCTTTCCAGCCTTGTTCTCTCGCCCTGCGGTCCTTTTGCCTGAGAGTTTCCGGGGCTGTTGCTCCTTCGGCGCTGGCGCTCGGCCAGTCTCTCCCGCAGCGGGCGACGACAGGATCACGCTGATCCCGACACGCGGAAATTAGAGAGACCGCGCCTGTTGTCAATGATCCGCGCGGAGGCGACATCGACGCGCGCGCAAGCGCCCTTCGCGCTACAGTTAATGGACGTCGCCCGCCGTGGAGCACTCCGCGCAATGTCCCCGCACCTCCAGACGCGCAGTGTGGAGATCGAAGCCGGTCCCGCTAAGGGCCGGCGCCAAGCCCGCTTCGACGCCTTCCAGATCGACTTCCTTCACGCCGGCGCATTTGTCGCAAACCAGAAAGGCCTGTATCGGGTGCGGCCCTTCGTGGTTGCACGGAACGAAGGAATTCATCCCCTGCAGCTTGTGGATGAGGCCTTTTTCCTCAAGGCCGTCAAGGGCGCGGTAAACAGTCATGGGCGCGCGCACGCCCTTGGCCTTCAGGAGGTCGAGGATTTCGTAAGCTTTCAGGGGATCGGAGCCGTTCGACAGCGTTTCCCAGACAAGCTTTTCGTTTTTCGTCAGACCGTCTGGGCTTCGACCGTCTCCGTTGCTCCTGGCCAAGCCCGCCTCCCTTTTCTGCGCGAATATTTCGCGATGTTATATCAACGTCGCGTTGCGTCAGAAAGCCGGTACAAGGAGTTTTCGGGATATTGTGTTGCCGAAAAACAACCAGGCGCGCTTGCCCTCAAGGCCAGTCCACCGCGTCGAATATCTCGATCGCCAGCGGCTGGTTGGCGCCGAATTCGGCGACGGCGACGTCGTCCTCGCGGAATTCGCCAAGTTTCGTCACGACGCCCTCGGCCGACACGCCGGGCGCGGCGGGATATTCATTATTGCCGACCGCGAAACGCGCCTGGATGTCGTCGCGCAACAAAAATGCGATCAGCGCGCGGGCGTTTTCAGGGTTCGGCGCATGGGCGACGAGCCCGGCGCCGGAAATGTTGACATGCGTTCCCGTGGTCTCCTGGTTCGGGAAAAGCACGCCGATCTTTTCCCCGATCGCGTCCTTTTCGGCGTCTCCCGTATCGATGAAGCGCGCGAGATAGTAGCTGTTGACGACGCCCAGTCGACAAAGGCCGGCCGCTACCGCCTCGATCTGCGCCGTGTCGTTGCCCTGGGGTTTTCGCGCGAAATTGGCGACGACGCCCGCCGCCCACTCTCGCGCGGCCTCCTCGCCGCGATTGGCGATGATGGAGGCGAGCAGCGACTGATTGTAGACGTTGCTCGACGGCCGCACGCAGATGGTTCCCCGATGCGCCGGGTCGGCGAGGTCGGCGTAGGTCGAAAGGCCTTCAGGCAATCCCATCTCCTTATTGAAGATGATCACCCGCGCGCGCTTGGACAGCGCCAGCCAGTGACCTTGCGGGTGACGAAGGTTCGCCGGAACACGCGACAGGATCTCCGGATCGCCGAGCGGCTGAAACTGGCCGCGCTGGTCGGCGCGCCACAGCATGCCGGCGTCGGCGGTCATGAAAATGTCGGCGGGGCTCTGCGCGCCTTCCTGAGCGATCCGCTCGATCAGGGATGCGCCGCCGGCCTCGATCAGATTGTACTCAATCCCCGTCTCCGCCGTGAACTCGTCGAAAAGAACGCGGTCGTTATCGTAATGGCGACCGGAGTAGATGTTCACCTGCCCGGCTGCGGCGGCCCCCTCTTCCCGCGCGGCGCCGTCGGACGCGTTCGAACCCGCCGCCCCGTCCGGCGCGCCGCAGCCCGACGCCACGAACAGGAACGCGAGCGCCGCCAGTTGTTTCGCCCAAGTGGCCATGAAAAGTTCTCCTCTCTGCTTTTGCGAATTATTTGCAAAACTCGCGGACGGTGCTAGGCTTTCTTGCGGGGAACGTCAAGCGCGTGGGAAAACGGGTAGTGTCTCAGTTTGAAATTGGAGGGCGGCTATTGGCCCTTAATTGCCTGTTGCTCGGGCCTACCAGATGGCTTGAAGCTTATCAAAACCGATTGCTCATTCTGCCTAAGAGATGGATTCTGGAACCGTAAGGTATCCAAAAATTGCCCGGGCGATGGCGTCGATGAACTGATCGGAAGTGACCCTCAGCACCGATCCGGGCCCTTGCTTGGGATACAGCCCATACTCCGCAATCCCGGTATTGAGCAGGTAAAGCGTCATCCGCGCGGCTTCATCAAGGTCTGGTCTTGCTATCTCGTTGGTAAAGAGGCTCAGGAGCTGACTGTATCCAGCGGCGCTCTCTTCCAGAAAGCTGTCCCATTCTGCGCCGACGAGGTCGGGACGTGTCCTAGCGTATATGAAGGCAGCTCGAAGCAAGTGTCCATCTTGCTCGAGAAACTGCCAGGAGAGTTCGCTAATCCTTTGAATTGCGGCAAACAGGCCATCATCAGACGCGGGTTCGAAGCGGTTTTCAGGTGCTGCGGCGAAAGCTTCAACACGTGCTCTGTAAATATCAAGCACAATCGGAATAAATGCGTCCTTGTTCTCGAACCGGCGATAGACGGCACCGACTGACACACCGGCACGCTCGGCTATCGCTGTAACGCTTATGTCTTCAAATGCCTTTTCCTTCAGAAGCGCTTCTAGCGCCACCAATAGCTTGTCGCGTGTTTTCCGTGCGCGCGCCTGCAACGCGATCTTTTCACCTTGACGAGCCATTTCAGCTATCCTAAATGCGAATGCGAATTCGCGTTATCGTTTCAGCCAATTCGCTGTTAGCGTAATCCCCGGAAAGAGGCAAAAATGCAGGAATTGATCAACTCGCATCACGCAGAATTGGCGCTTATCGTCCCGCTGCTGACAATCATTGGTTTTTTGGTTTACGGTTGGCATGAGAATGCGATCAGGACAAAAGAAGCTGATCGCGAGAGTCGATTGCCGCTCTACAACAAGACAATTGCTATGCTCTGGGCATTGGCGGCCATTTGCTTTGTGGGCTGGGTGTGCTCGAACCGCCCCACAGAAGCGCTGGGCTTTAGCTGGACCGAACCGGGTTGGCGTGGATGGGTCGCTTGGGGCAGCGTCGGTCTCGGGATTGCTTACCTCGTGTACTCGGCTTCAGTTCTGACCTCGTCGAGTTCTGCGCGACAGCAGGTGCGCGCCCAATTGAGCAATGCTGAATTGGATTTCATGCGTCCGCGTACCGCTGCCGAGCATAGACGGTTCAAGATTCTCTCGTTCACTGCAGGTGCGACAGAAGAGATCGTCTTTCGCAGCTTTCTGATCGCATTCTTCTCCTTGTTCATGCCCTTGGCCTTGGCAGCAACGGCTGCTGTCATTTTGTTTGGAATTGGGCATATCTATCAAGGATTCGGGGGCATTCTGCGAACGATGCTCGTTGGCGCTGTTCTGGCAGCCATCTACCTGACTGGCGGTTCTATCTGGCCACCAATTCTGCTTCATGTGCTCATCGATCTCACTGCAGGAATTCAGTTCCAAATCATCGACCGTTTTGAAGCTGTCGATGATAACCGGCGTCCAGACTTCGCCCCAGATGACGCTCTCTCTGAGATCACTGGCTGACGGCACCCGGCGAGAAACTGCCATCGAATTGAAACTGAGACACTACCGGAAAACGCGAACGCGTTCGGGATCGAATTCGACGCGCACCGACCGCCCCGGCCCGACCGGGCGATCGCTCGCCGCCCAAAGGCGCGAACCGGCCGCGCCCGAGGATAACAGAACACGCCAGCGCGGCCCCGCGAACCGGCAATCCTCGACGGTCGCAGACCCGGCGGCGTCCTCGATCGCCGTCGCCGCATCTTCCTGCAGCACGACGACGGCGAGTTCGTCGTCAAAGCCCGGCGCCGGAACCGTTCCGTAGGGCGTGCGCGCGCTCCCGCCGCCGCATTCGCCGGGGAGCGTCTGCGCGCCCGGAAAGATCGCGGCGCCTTCCGGCGTGCGCGGCGCGCGGTAGAGCGTCTCGGGCGTCGCGGCCTCGATAACGGAGCCGTTCTTCATCAATGCGACGCGGTCGCCGAGGAGGAGCGCCTCCTCCGGGTCGTGCGTCACAAGGATCGCCGGCGCGCCGCGCCGTTTCAGAAGGGCGCGCACGTCGTCGCGCAACCGGCGGCGGCGCACGGCGTCGATGCTGGCGAAGGGCTCGTCAAGCAGCATCGCCTGGGGCCGCCTGGCGAAGGCGCGCGCCAGGGCGACGCGCTGTTGCTGGCCGCCGGAGAGCATGTGCGGATAGCGTTCTGCGTAAGCGGCGAGGCCGACAGCCTCGAGCTCGGCGGCCACCCGCGCGCGTCGATCCCCGCGCCGCAGATGGGCGAGACCGAAACCCACGTTTTCCGCGACGGTCAGGTGCGGAAAAAGGACATAGTCCTGAAAGACGAGCCCGATCGGCCGACGCTCGGCCGGAACGTGCGTCGTCGGCGACGCCAGAAGGTCTCCGCCGAGCCTGACGGCGCCTTCCTGAAGACGCTCGAAACCCGCGGCGAGACGCAACAGCGTGGTCTTCCCGCAACCGGAGGCCCCGAACAGGCAGACGATCTCACCGGGCGCAGCGACGAGATCGACCGAGCGCACGGCCTCGGTGTCGTCGTAGCGGTGGCTGACATTTTCGAAAGCGAGAGTCATTCTTGCGAACGTCTCGCATTATACGTTGGGGAATGATAGCCCTTCGCCGATGACCGTCCTTGCGCCCATCAACCGCGATGCGAACGCGCCGGCCGCCCGCGCGCGCTCCCTCGCCAGCCCCCTCGCGGTCGCGCTCGTCGCGAGCCTCGCCGCCGCGCCCGTTCTCGCGGTCCTGGCGAGTTTTCTTTCCGGTCCCGCCGTCTGGCCGAGCCGCGGCGCGGATTATCTCGCCGGCACGGCGGCCCTGTGCGCGATCGTCGGCGCCGCGGCGACGCTGCTCGGCGGCGGCGCGGCCGCGCTTGTCGCGCTGACCACATTTCCGGGGCGGCGGTTCCTTTCCGTCGCCCTTGTCGCGCCATTCGCCGTGCCCGCCTATATCGCCGCTTATGCGTATGCGGATCTCTTCTCGCCTTTCGGCGCGCTCGGCGGACTGAACGCGCCGGAAATCCGGACCTTGCCTGGCGCGGCGTTCATCCTTACCCTGAGCGTTTATCCATACATTTACCTCGCGACGCGCGCCTCGCTCGCCGCGCGGTCGGACGCGCTAATAGAGGCGGCGCGCAGCCTCGGCGCCGCGCCGTTCGCCGCGACGCTGCGCGTCCTCCTGCCCGCCGCGCGTCCCGCCCTCGCCGGCGGGCTCGCCCTTGCGCTCATGGAGACCGCAGCCGATTACGGCGTCGCCGATTACTTCGGGGTCAGGACATTGTCGACCGGCATCTTCCGGATCTGGCACGGGCGCGGCGACCTGGACGCCGCCTCGCAACTCGCAGGCGCACTCTTCGCCGTCGCGCTGGTCCTCGTCCTGCTTGAGGCGTCGAGCCGGCGCGGCGCGTTCGGGGAAAGCACGCGTGCGGCGCGGCGGGCCTCGCGCTTCACGCTCTCCGGCGCAGGCGCCGCCCTCGCGATCGCGTTCTGCGCGGCGCCGGTCGTGCTTGGTTTCGTCGCGCCGGTCGGCGTTCTCGTCGCCAGCGCGCTCGAGGGCGACGCCGGCGCAAACGCCCGGGGGTTCGTCAGGGCCGTGACGAATACGGCCTCGATCGCCGGCGCCGGCGCGGCGCTGACCGTCGCCGTCGCCGTCGCCCTCGCCTATTCGGCGCGGGCGATCGGCAAGAACCGCCTCGCAGGCCTCGCCCTGCGCCTTGCGACGCTCGGTTACGCCCTGCCCGGCGCGGTCATCGCCATTGGCATACTGAGCGTGATCTCCGCGACCCCCGGCGTAACGACCGTCGGCGCCGGCGCGGGGCTTCTGCTCTACGCCTATGCGGCGCGTTTTCTGACCGCCGGCTACAACGCCGCCGCCGGCGGGCTCGAGCATGTTCATCCGGATATGGAAGCGGCTGCGCGCGGACTCGGGGCCGGGACCGGCCGCATCGTCGCGCGCATTCACGCGCCCCTCACCCGCGGCGCGGTCGGCGCCGGCGCGCTCATTGTTTTCATCGACATCGCAAAAGAACTGCCCGCGACGCTGCTGCTCCAGCCTTTCAACTTCGAGACGATCGCAACGCGCGTCTATCGTCTGGCCTCGGATGAAAGGCTCGGCGACGCCGCTCCCGCCGCGCTCATTCTGATCGCGACCGGCCTTCTCGCCGCCTTGCTCCTGAACCGCCTCGGCGAGGGCGACAGGCGCTAGCGCGCGGCGTCCTCGAAGCAGTCGCAGATGAACGCCGTCTGAGCCGGCGTCAGATAGGGATGCATCGGAAGAGACAAAATATCTTTACAAAGATTTTCCGTTTCGGGAAGACCCCCCTCGGGGGCGTACTCCTCGAAAGCCGGCATCAGATGCAGCGGCGTCGCATAATAGATCGCGCTCGGAACGCCCCGCGCCTTCAGCCGCGCGGCGACGGCGTCGCGGTTTTCAACCCGCAGCGAATAGTAATTGTAGCCGGCGCGCGCGCCTTTAAGGTGGCGCTGCGGCCGGGCGAGGCCGGCGAGGCGTTCGTCGTAATAGGCCGCGACGCGGTAACGCGCTTCAAGTTCGTCGTCGGCGATCGACAGCTTTTCCAGGAGCACCGCGGCCTGGAAGCTGTCCATGCGGCCATTGAATCCCACGCGAACGGACGTTTTTCGAGTCGGGTCCGTGCCGTGCCAGCGGATCGAGCGCCACATCTCCACGTCGCTTGCGTCGCGCGAGAGGATCGCTCCCGCGTCGCCATAGGCTCCGAGGGACTTGCCCGGGAAGAAGCTCAGCGTCGTCGCCGGCGCGATTGCGCCGACCCAGCGCCCGTCCATGCGCCCGCCGAAACTCTGGGCGCCGTCCGCGAGGATGAAGAGATCCTCGCGCTCCGCTATCGCGCTGATCGCCGGATAGTCGGCGGGTGATCCGAACATGTCGACCGGTATGACCGCGCGCGGGCGCAGATCGCCCTCGGCCCTGACCGCTGCGATCCGGCGCTCGAGATCGGCGGGGTCCATGTTGAACGTCGTCGGGTCGACATCGACGAAGACGGGCGTCGCGCGCGTCAGCAGGACCGCGTTCGCCGTCGCGTTGTAAGTGAAGGAAGGCAGAAAGACCGCATCGCCGGCGTCGAGGCCCCGGGCGAGGAGCGGTATGATGAGAGCCGCGGTTCCGCTCGCGCAGGCGACCGCCGCCGCGGCCCCGGTCTTCTCTGCGAGGAGCGCCTCGAACTCGTCGATTTCGGGCCCGGCGATATAGCGGCCGTGGTCCAGGACGTCTGCAAGCCGCTGCTCGATCCGGCGACGGATGCGGCGCTGCTGCGCCTTCAGATCGATAAAGGCGATTTCGCCCATTTCCGTCTGGCTGGCGAGGGATAGATTGACAACGCCGTTCATACGACCGCCCTGCCTTCTAAACGCCCGCCGGCGTACGCCGCGCCGAGCCGCGCGTCCTCAATCATCGCCGCCCAACGCACGGCGCCGACAGCCTCCTCGCCCGGCACGGCCGCGGGGGCGAGGCCGCGCGCGGCCGCGATGAACCTCGCAACGCCGAGCCCCAGGGGGTCGGCCGGCGTCGACGGGCCGCCCCGGGCCGCGCCCTGGGCCGCCATGGCGGCTGCGCCGGCGCGACGGATCCAGCGCCGGGCGGCGAAATCATAGACGCGCGCGCCGTCTGCGCAGGTCAGGGCCATCGTCCGCTCAACCCCCTCCGCGCGCCGGCTGGCGTCGAAATCCAGGGTCACGCCGCCGACGAATTCGAGCCGCGCCGCAACCGCGTGCGCGTCGCCTTCAGCCCGGACGGCGATCGGCTCGCCGACAGTCAGCCGCCGCGCCAGGTCGAGATCGTGGATCATGAGGTCGAACACGACCGAGACGTCTTCGCAGCGACCGGAGCCGGGCCCGCGCCGCCGCCAGGCGGCCCTGCGCAGACCGGCGACGCCGTCGAACAGACCCGCCGCTTCGGCGACGAACCGCTCCTGGTGCCCGACCTGAAGGGGGACGCCGGCGCTCCGCGCGATGTTCACGAGCGCTTCCGCGTCGCCCGGGTCGACGGCGAGGGGTTTTTCGACAAGGCACGGCCTCGCGACCGCCAGCGCCCGGCGCGCGAGATCGAAATGGGTGGTCGCCGGCGTCGCGATCGTCACGACGTCGACTGCGTCCAGAAAATCGGAGTAATCTGTGAAAGCCTCCGCCCCGTGAGCGTCGGCGAGCGCCTCGGCCCGCGAGGCGTCGACATCGAATACCGCGCTGAGCCGTACGCCTTCGAGATCGGCGTATTTTCGCGCGTGCAGCCGGCCGAAGACCCCGGCCCCGGCGACGCCGGCGCGAATGATCTCGGACCGCGCGCACGGCGCGCCCATAGGGCCTTCTTCGGACCAGACGGCGGCGCCGCGGGGCGAAACGGTCATGTTGTTTTGCGCTCGCCCGGAGAACACGCGACACCTCGTTCAACCTTGCCTGAAGGGGACCGTATACAGATCACGAACAACAGGCTATTGCGCCTGCGGCCCGCGCCTATCAAACAATATTTCCCCGTGTTTCAGACGCTTAGCAAAGGCCTCGACGGCCCGCGCCGGCCGCTTCAGGCGCTGAGAGCAGCAGGGCTCTCGCGATCGGCGCGGAGCTTGTCGGCCAGAATAAAGGCGAGTTCGAGGGCCTGGCTGGCGTTCAGGCGCGGGTCGCAATGGGTGTGGTAGCGCGAGTAGAGGTCGGCCTCGGAGATGTCCTGCACGCCGCCGAGGCACTCGGTCACGTTTTGCCCCGTCATTTCGAAATGCACGCCCCCCGGATGGGCGCCTTCCGCGCGGCAGATATCGAAGAAATCGCCAATCTCGCTGCGGACTGATTCGAAACGGCGAGTCTTGAAGCCGTTTTCGGTCTTGATCGTGTTTCCGTGCATCGGATCGGATGACCAGACCACCGCGCGCCCCGCCTTCGCGACGGCGCGTACGAGCGCCGGCAGTCCCTTCGCGACCCGGTCCGCGCCGAAACGAGCGATCAGAACGATGCGGCCCGGCTCGTTCCCGGGGTCCAGGATGTCCAGCAGACGCAGGAGTTCTTCGGGCTCGAGGCTCGGCCCGCATTTGACGCCGATCGGATTCTCGATGCCCTTGCAGAACTCTACGTGCGCGCCGTCCGGCTGGCGGGTCCGGTCGCCGATCCAGAGCATATGGGCCGAGGTGTCGTACCAGTCCCCGGACGTCGAATCGATCCGGGTCATGGCCTGTTCATAGCCGAGCAGCAGGGCCTCGTGGCTGGTGTAGAAATTGACCTCCCTGATCGCTCGGACCTCCTCGCCCGTGACGCCGCAAGCCTCCATGAAGGTCATCGCCTCGGAAATCTTGTCGGCGAGCGCGCGATAACGCTCGACTTGCGGATTGTTCGAAACGAATTCGAGGTTCCAACGGTGAACGTTATGAAGATCAGCATAGCCGCCCTTGGCGAAGGCGCGGATGAGATTCAGCGTCGCCGCCGCCTGGCCGTAGGCTCTCAGAAGCCTCTGCGGATCGGGACTGCGCGAGGCCGCGTCAAA
>CAZBOC010000051.1:0-13243 GCA_964493225.1 uncultured Caulobacterales bacterium
AATTTCGATCTCGATACGGCGGCGGCGCTCTATGGCGTCCTGATTTCCCCGGCCGAAAATCTTGTCCGGAATGTCGATAAGCTCCTCATCGTCGCCGACGGTCCTTTGCAGAGCCTTCCCTTTTCAGCCCTGGTTTCATCGGCTGGCGGAAGCGATGATCCGCTATATGAACAATATCGCAACGCACGATACGTCGTCGACGATCACGCGATCGTCGTCTATCCATCCGTATCCGCCCTGCAGACGCTGCGGGCGGATACGCCGCGATCGCGCGGAAATCGTCCGTTTCTGGGCTTCGGGGATCCGGTGCTCAGGCCCGGGGACGGCGAGCCGCCGCGCGCGAACCAGCCGGACGCGGACATCTTGGCGCCGGCGCTCGCCTATCTGGGCGCCCCCGGCGACTGGGAGGCGATCGAAGACCTTCCCGACACCAGCGATCTTGGCGCGATGCTTCAGCTCGTCGGCCGGCAGCTGGGCGCTGCGCCGCAGGAGATTGCGATCCGGGATTACGCGCAGGAGGCGGATCTGCGCTACTGGGATGAACGGGACCGTCTGAAGAATTTTCGAATTCTGGCCTTCGCGACCCACGCGCTGGTCGCGGACGAGCTCGAACGTCTCGACCTGCACGAACCAGCCATCGTGTTGAGCCGTCCGCCTCTCGACGAAGGACGAAGCGCGCGCCCTGCGACAAATGACGGCCTGTTGCGCGCGAGCGACATCGTCGGGCTGAAAATGATCGACGCCGATCTGGTGATCCTCGCCGCCTGCAACACCGCCGCTCCCGACGGGACGCCGGGAGCGGAGCCCCTTTCCGGTCTCGCAAAGGCCTTTATGTCGCGCGGGGCGCGATCAGTGCTCGCCTCCCACTGGCAGGCCGAGGCGAACGCCGCGGCGCGGCTCATTCCCAGCATTGTCGACAAGGCTCGGCGGACTGACTACGCCCGGGCCGTCCGCGAGGCGAAGATCGAACTGCGCGACAGCGCTGATCCCGATCGCGGAACCTTGCACTTTGCGCATCCGGCGATGTGGGCGGTCTTTGATTTAATCGGAAGAGCCGACTAAGGCCCGGCGGGATGAAAGGACGCCAAGATGCTTCGCATGCTTTCCATCATCCTCCTCACCTCCTGTCTTCTCGGGCACGGCTCGGCGGCGGCGCAGGAAAGACGACTGACGGCCCTGTTCGAAGCGGCGCATTCCAGCGCATCGGACCTCCGCGCGGCGGAAGAGGCCGTGATCATGGCTTCGCCGCAGGAATTGGAACTCGAGGCGGACGATTACGTCGACCTCCTGGTCGATATCGGAGACCGGCGTCTTTCAGCGGGCCAACCCGGTGAAGCCGCCAGAGCGTTTTCGCGCGCCCTTTCCGTCGCCGAAAGCGGATTCGGCGAAACCGCTTTCGAGCTAAGGGGAATCCTGAGGCTGCTCGCGGCCTCATACGCGCAGACGGACGATTTGGCGACAGCCGAACGGTTGCTCCTGCGGAGCGTCTCCATCGCGGAGAGAGAACTCGGGCCGGCCAATCCTTCCTTACGCGAAGAATATGACGCGTTGGCGTCGCTGCCGACGCCACGCATGGAGGGTGCCGAGCGCGCCGCCAGATATCGAACCAAGGAGCAGAATCTCAAGCAGCGGGCCGAACTCGAACGCGGGGAAGATTTTCTCGCGCTTGGGCCGTCTGCAGGTGAAGTCGACCAGTGCCGGGACGCCGCGATGGCGCAAAACGCCTATGAACGGATAGAGGTTTATTACGGCACGACCCGAAAAAGATCGGAAAAAGATACCCCGGAAAGATTTTATCTGAACGCGCCGGACATTGAAAACGGGACGAAGTTCGGGTCGGTCTACGTTACAGTTCCCTGCGAACGCGATCTCGGCGCGATCCCGCGAACCCGCTGGTGGCGGGGTTCCTTCCGTCCCGACAAAGCCAGACATATGGTTCTCGAGGATCTGCGCACCTTCGAGGACCCCGGCCGCTTCTGGTCGAGCGTCGCCGAGAGAATTCGCGGCTCGGGGCGCAAGGAAGCGCTTGTTTTTTTCCACGGCTACAAGGCGGACTTCAAAACGGCGGCCCTGCGGACGGCGGCGTTGGCCGCGGACCTCGAGCTCGACGGCGCCCCGCTCTTCTACGACTGGCCGTCGCGCGCGAAGCTGACCGGGTATCTCGCCGACCGGGAACTGGCCACGAGCCAGTCCGTGGCTCGCGACGCCGCTGCGTTCCTGCACGCCGTCGCGACGCGGTCCGGAGCGGAGAAAGTCAGCATAATCGCGCATTCAATGGGAAACGAGCCCTTGCTTCGCGCGCTAGAGGAACTCGCCGACAATCAGTTCGCAGGCGTCGAGAGGGTCCCCTTTGAGGAAGTGATCTTTGCAGCGCCTGATGTCGAGCTCAACAACTTCAGGCAGCTTGTGTCGGAAACGGGGTCCCTCGGGGCCCGCATGACCTTGTACGCGTCCTCCCGCGACAAGGCGTTGAAATTCTCCAGCTGGCAGTCGAGCTTCAGGCGGGCGGGCGAAACCACGTCGAGGATCGTTCTCGACGGCCTGGAAACCGTGGACACGTCGCTCGCCAGCATGAATTTCGTCGGTCACGATGATTTCGCCGGAACCGGTCTCGATGATCTGCGAGGCGTAGTCTGGCACAGCCTTTCCCCACGATCGCGGTGCGTCCTTAGAAAGGGCGCGCAAGACCAGGAAGGCTTGTGGATTTTCAAACCGAGATGCGCCGAAGCGGTTTTCAGGGCTTCCATCATCGCCCTGCGCAATCTCGGCTATGACGCGGCGGTCGATTTCGCCGAGACCCAGGCCGCGGGCCATGCGGCGGCCGATAATCCGGACCAGGCCGAAAGTTGGCGGGCGGTCGCTGAAGAACTCCGCGGCATGTCAGTTGTCGAAGGATGATTGGGCGATCGGAGCGAAAAAGGTCGCGGCGCGAGACTTGGCCGCTGCGGGCGTCGCCCCGTCGATGATGGGGATCGGCCCCGTGCCGTCGACGCGAAAGCTGCTTGCTCGAGCCGACCTCGCGGTCGACGACATCGACGTCATCGAGTTGAATGAAGCCTTCGCGGCGCAGGCGCTCGCCGTTCTGCGCGAACTTGCGCTCGAGGATGACGACCCCCCGCGTCAACGCGAATGGCGGGGCGATTGCGCTAGGCCACCCGCTCGGCATGAGCGGCGCGCGTATCGTCGGAACCGCCGCCCTTGAACTCGCCCGCACCGGAGCGAGACGGGCGATTGCGACCATGTGCGTCGGCGTCGGCCAAGGCGTCTCGATGCTTCTGGAAGCGTGAGCGCCGGACCTCAGCCCCATGATGGAGCCGCCGCGCCGGCGAGCCCAGAATCAGTTAAACGCAATCACTGATGCCTGAAGTCGGAACTTTCGCGACGCGAGACTTACGCGACCGCCCGCCGGCTGATGAACGCGCGAACGACGTCAAGCAATAGCGACCGCCCAACGTCTGATATTGACGCGGCGTTACGCCTTGCAGGCGTCGTGGCAATCACTGAAGGCCTCGATGCAGATATCGTCTGCAGACACGATCGATGGCGAGAACAACCCCGCGATCTGGATGTCGTCGAGCAGAATTTCCTTAGCGCGCGAACAATCGCGACAGATCAAGAATGCTCTCGGAAGCGACGCGCAGTGCGAGCGAACCGCGACAAACGCATTGATCGAGATGATTTTTTTCACGCAGCCCTTGGACATCAGCGAATCAAGCGCCCTGTATATGGTCATTGGCGCGCGCAATCCCTGATCGTGAAGCGCCTCAAGCAGATCGTAAGCCTTCAATGGGGCGTCGGCGTTGCAAAGCGCGTCGAAGACGATGCGCTCGTTCGGCTTGAAGATTTCATTGGCTTGATGCGTGTGATGATCGGCACGCTCGGCAAGCCTCGCGGCGGTCGCCGCGGAGTCCATTTGAATTCCCATTTCTCTCTCCGAAAAAGGCGCCTAGGCGCATTGCATTTACGAAATCGGAGAGAAGAAGGGCGGACCTCTCGCAGGCTTTCTTTGGGCGAAAAAGCAGGAGCGCAGCGAAGCCTGGTCTGGAATTGATCGGGCGGGCGAAAGAGAGGCGCAGGGCGCCGCGCTCGGAAGCGCAGGCGGCGGCGCCTTGTCGTCGCTGCGTTCGGCCGCGGCGCAGACGAGGCATTCGCCGGCGATTTCGAGCGCGTGCTCGTCATGTTCATGCGCAAAGGCGTGCAGAGCGCTGATCAGGGTGATCAACGCTGCGGAAAAAGCCGCAAAAGGACTTACACGGGATCGGGGCCGCCGCCCCCGCCCTTGGACCCGGCCTCGCCCTGCGTGACGTTGCGCAGAAATCATCCGGGAGGAATAGCACACTCCGTCCGGCCGTGAAATCTTCCGCGCCGCGGCCGCCTGAACGCCGCGCATCGCCTGGTGATCGCCAGAGGGGAACGCCGCCCGGACAACCGGTTGAGGGCTCAAGATGTCCGGGCGGCTTGCCTCCCGGCGCCTAGCCAAAAAACGCCGTCGGAGTAACGCAAACTGGCGAGCGGGGACGCTCGCCGTCGATCCAAGAAGACTAAATCAGAGGGACCTTGGTTATACTATCACGAAGCTCGATCGCCGCTTCTCAAGGGCGCGGGCGAGCAAGCCGAGCCTCTCGCCCGCCTGCCGCGCGGATCATCCGCCGATGACGCCGCCGTCGTTTCGGCGTACCGTGACGATGCTCGGGCGCGGCGGCGTGGCCGCGTCGAAGTCGGGCCAGCGGGTCGAGGGATTTTCAAAGCGCGCGCCTTCGCCGTCGCCCGGATGTTGCACCGCCAGAAACAGCGCCTCGCCATCCGGCGTGAAACGCGGCCCGCAAACCTCAGCGCCGTTGGGAGCACGGAAAAAGGCCCGGCCGGTTCCCCGCTTTTCTCCGGTCGTCGCGAGCGCCCAGAGGCCGTCATTCGCACCGGTCGCTTCGTTGCCGTCGGTCGCGACCCATAGCCGGCCCTGCGGATCGAGCGCGCAGTTGTCCGGCGATCCGAACCAGCCGTTCTCGCTGGTCGCCGGATTCCATTTCGCGTCGGTCGCCGGATCGTCCGGATCGCCGCAACGCATGAGAATGTCCCAACGCGACCGCGGCGAGGTGAAGTCGCCATCGGGTTCGGTGATTTCGATAATGTGGCCGAACGCATTGTTCGCGCGCGGATTGGCGGCGTCGACCTGGTCCGGCGTTCGGCGCGTATTGTTCGTCAGCATCAGGAATACGCGTCCCGTCGCAGGATCGGGCTCAACGTCTTCGGGCCGATCCATCGGCGTCGCGCCCAGAAGATCCGCCGCGCGCCGGGTTTCGATCATGACGTCGCCCTGCGAGTAGAAGCCGTTTTCCGGCGTCAGCGGCCCTTCGCCGAAAACGAGGGGCAGCCACTCGAGCCAGCCATTCTCGTCGAAGCGCGCGACGAAAAGCGTCCCCTCGTCCAGAAGGTCGAGATTTGCGGCGCGGTTTCCGGCGACGAAAGCGCGGGACGTGACGAATTTGTACACATAGTCGAAACGCTGATCATCGCCCATGTAAACGACGACCCGTCCGTCGGGCGCGACAACGCTTTCAGCGCCTTCATGTTTGAAACGGCCCATGGCGGTGCGCTTCTTCGGCGTGGATGCGGGATCGAGAATGTCGACCTCCACCACCCAGCCGAAGCGATTCGGCTCGTTCGGCGTTTTGGAGACGTCGAACCGGTCGAAAAAGCGCCCCCATTGATACCAGCCGCCAGGAACTCCGTATCGCGCATGGTTTCTCGCCTCCGATGCGTCATCGGGAAGCGCGCCGAGAAAATTGCCGTTGAAGTTCTCCTCGGCCATCAGATAGGTGCCCCAGGGCGTGAGGCCGCCCGCGCAATTGTTCACCGTGCCGATGACGCGGCGCCCCGTTGGATCGTCGGCGGTCTTCATCCGGTCTGATCCGGCCGCCGGCCCCGTCAATCTCATCACCGTAGAGCCGGCCGTAATCCGTCGGTTGTAGCGCGAAGTCAGCACGGGTCGCCACACGCCTTTCGCGTCTCGCGCGATTTCGATGATCGTTCCTCCGTGGGCCGCCATTTCCACTTCGCATTCGGCGCGGCCCAGCGCGGGTCTTTCAGCCAGCCCGGGAAACATCAACCGCGTCGACGTATATTCGTGGTTCACGCAAAGAAGTCCGCGGGACGTTGTCGCGTCCTCAGCGTCAAGCGGGTGGAAGCCAATGAAATCGTTGTTGTACCCGAATTGCCGCTCCTGCGCGGCGGCGCTCTGGGCGTAGGGATCGAAGGCCGGCGCGTCCGCGAAGACGGCGTCGCCCCAGCGCAGCATCACGTCGACGCTGTAATTCTCCGGGGCGTGATGATCTCCGTCGGCGCCGCGCGTGATTTCGCCGAATGCGAAATCCTTCGCAGCTGCGTCGGCCCTCGCCTCGGCCTCGACGGAACCGCGGGGGCCTGTCGCGCAGCCAGCGCTCGACGCTGCGGCGGCCGCGCCCAGTCCCGCGAGGAATCTTCGCCGGGAGAGCCTAGCCTCGATAACCGCCCCGATCGTCCGCGCGCCGGCTGCGACGCGCGGGTTTGAAGACTGGTTTTCACTTTGATCCATCCTTGCGGCTCCCGTCTGATGCTGCGGTTTCAGCGGTCCGCCGTTGTTAAAATCCATCGATCGCGCGTGATACAATCACAAGGCAATTTGATGTAGTGGGACCCACCCAACGTAGCGTAACCATTGTCGCACTGTGAGCGCAAAGACTTCCCCTTCGCCGATCGTCAGTTTGCAGGACCTGCGGTACGCCTGGGACGACGACGCGCCTGTCCTGTCGATCCCGGAATTCGTCGTCCGGTCCGGCGAGCACGTCTTTCTGCAGGGTCCGAGCGGCGGCGGGAAGTCAACGCTGCTCGGCGTGATCGCGGGAGTGTTCGCGCCGACCGGAGGCGAGGCGACGATCCTGGCGCAGCCATTTCACGCCATGTCCGCTGCAGCGCGAGATCGCGTGCGCGCCGAGGCGATGGGCGTCATCTTCCAGCAATTCAATCTCGTCCCTTACCTCGGACCGGTCGACAATGTGCTCCTGCCCTGTCGGTTTTCCCGGCCCAGGGCGGAACGGGTCGGAAACTCTGAAGCCGCTCGGATTGAAGCGGCGCGAGAATTGCTGCGGCGACTTGGCGTCGCTGACGGGACCGCCTTGAAGCGGCCCTCGGCCGCTCTCTCGGTGGGACAGCAGCAGCGCGTCGCCGCCGCGCGCGCGCTGATCGGAGCTCCGCCGCTGATCATAGCGGACGAGCCGACCTCGGCGCTGGACGCGGAAACGCGCGATCGCTTCATCGAAACGCTGTTGTCGGAGGCGCGGTCCGCCTGCGTGGTCTTCGTCAGTCACGACCCTTCGTTAGCGGGACGCTTCGACCGTCGCGTCGCCATGGCGGAGATCAACCGGCCGAGCCAGGGCGAGGCCGGGGCCCGGCCGCCGGCCGAACACGCCATGGCGGAGGCCTAAATGCACCTCGTCAGGCTGGCGTGGAGCAGCGCAAGGGCCCGGACCGCAACGACGGCGCTGACGATTCTCTCGATCGCGATTTCCACGGCGCTGCTCCTCGGCGTGGAGAAAATGCGCGCCGGCGCGCGGTCGAGTTTCGAGCAGACCGTATCGGGGACCGACCTGATCGTCGGCGCGCGCTCAGGCTCGATCAACTTGCTCCTTTATTCGATTTTTCGCCTCGGCGATCCGACGGCGAATGTTTCCTGGCGATCCTACGAGGCGTTCGCGCAACGCGCGGACGTTGCTTGGTCCGTCCCCTTGTCCCTCGGCGATTCCCACGGCGGATTTCGCGTGCTCGGCACGACAACCGAATATTTCGAGCATTACCGCTACGGCGAAAAGAGAGCGTTGGCGTTCAGCGCAGGCGGGGTTTTTTCGGGCGTGTTCGACGCCGTCCTCGGCGCGCAGGCGGCCAGCGAACTGGGCTACGGCCTCGGCGAGGAATTCGAGATCGCCCATGGCGTAAGGAGCGCAAGCTTCGCCGAACACAAGGACCGCCCCTTCAGGGTTGTCGGCGTCCTCGAACGCACAGGGACGCCGGTGGATCGAACTATCCATGTCGGTCTCGAAGGGATCGAAGCGGTTCATCTCGGCTGGAACGACGGCCGCCGTTCCATCGGGCGCGCGCCGCGTCCTCAATCAACCGAGATCGACGGGTCGGCCCTTCAACCGGACGCCATCACCGCCTTTCTGGTCGGTCTGAAAAGCAAGGCCGGGGTGCTTCGGTATCAGCGCGACGTCAACACCTACCGCGGCGAAGCGCTCTCCGCCGTCATTCCCGGCGTCGCCCTGTCCCAGTTGTGGCGCGTGGTCGGCGCAGCGGAGAAAGCGTTGCGCGGAATCGCAGGCTTTGTCGTGGTCGCCGGATTGACAGGGTTGCTGACGACGGTGCTCGCGAGCCTTAACGAGCGGCGGCGCGAGATCGCGGTCCTGCGATCGGTCGGCGCAAAGAGCAGCCACGTTTTCTTCCTGCTCGTGCTGGAATCAACGCTCCTCGCCGCCGTTGGGGCGCTGATCGGTGCTGCTGCGGTGAATCTCGGCCTCGGCCTTTTTTCTCCGGCGCTCGAGGCGGCGGCCGGTTTTCCGCTCGGCGGCTTCGGGCTTTCCGCATACGATCTTTACATCACGCTCGGCGTGATCGGCATAGGGTTCGCGCTGGGATTCATTCCCGGTTGGCTGGCCTACCGCCGGTCGTTGAGCGACGGGCTTACCGTGCGACTATGAGGAGCAGCATGAGAATTCTCTTTTTCGTTCTTTCCGTGATGATCGCTTTCCCGGCCGCGGGCGCCGAACCGAAAACCTTGTTCTGGGACGCCCTGCTGCCGGAAGGCGAGGAAGAAATCCTTGACGAGCTTTACGCCTCGCAAGACGCGCCGACCGCGATGGGGCACTCGCCCGAGGCGTTTCAGGCCGACGCGGCCCCGATCCAGATCGGAACCTTCAATGTCGTCGAGGAGCTCGACGGCGAGCTCGTTCGCATACCGGGCTTCGTTCTTCCCTTCGAATATTCCGCTTCGGGAAAGATCACGGAATTTCTGCTGGTGCCCTATTTCGGAGCGTGCATCCATACGCCGCCGCCGCCGCCCAATCAGATGGTTTATGTGACCGCTGACGAGCCCGCTGATCTCGGCGAACAATGGAATGCAATCTGGGCCGTCGGCGTTCTGCGCACGCAACAGCACCTGAATGAACTCGGCGATGCGGCTTACACGCTCGAGTTTCGTCGCTGGGAGGAGTTCGATGGCTGATCTTCGGAAAATTCCGCTTCTTCTGTTGGCGGCCTTGACCGCCAGCCTCGGCGCAACGAGCGCGCAAACGTCCGAAGCCGACGCGCAGCGACGTCACGGCGCGCATGTGCACGGCGCATGGCGGATGTTCGCGGCGCTCGACGGCGCGCAATTATCGATCGTTTTGAGCGGTCCGCTCATTGACGTCCTTGGTTTTGAGACCCTTCCGCAAAGCGAAGAGGAACGCGCCGCCGTAGCGGCGCTGACCGAACGCCTGACCGCGCCGGAATTCCTCGTTAGGCCGGACAGGCGCGCGAAATGCGAATTGGCGGGCCCGGCCGCAATCGCCTTGCCGGACGGGTTCTCCGCCACCAACGAAACCCGCGCACGCCATAACGGCCATGTGGAACATGAGGCGCATGAAAATCACGATGAACATGGAGAGCATGACGAAGGCGGAAACGACGTCGAGGCGTCCTTTGCTTTCGTTTGCAGCGCGCCCTCCCGGCTCGACCGGATCACGGTGACCGCCTTCAACCATTTCGAAGGCGTCCAAACCGTGGAAGCCGTGTTTTTGAGCGGCGACGGGCAGTCGGCGCGTCTGTTGACGCCGCAGGTCGCCTCGCTGAAGGTCCGTTAATCCACGTTCACCCCAGGGCGCGGACAAGCATGGACCCTGCGCGAAGCAAATGCGATCCTGCGCGAGCCTTCTTCAGACGTTCGGTTGGGCCCACGGACCAAACAGCCAAAATGTAGATGAAAAATTCGGCCCTGCGTTGACGGGTTTCGTCTTCACGCAAACAAGCATAATGTGAAATTTGAAGGCCGGGCGTTCGATCCGGCCCTGTGAAACTGGGGACGCCATGACAAAACTGTTTTCACGCATCGCGCGGATCGCCGCGCTTGCAGCCGCCGCAGCCGCTGGAACAGCGCCCGCGCTCGCGAAGGAGGGCATGTTCACGCCGGATCAGGCCGCAGACATCGCGAGCGACATGCGCGAGGCCGGGCTCAAGCTTGATCCGGACAGCCTCGCCGATCTCACGGCGTTTCCCATGGGCGCGGTGATCTCCCTCGGCGGCTGCACCGCCTCATTCGTTTCCGAGACGGGTCTCGTCGTCACCAATCACCATTGCGCCCGGGGTTCGGTGCAATTCAACTCAACGCCTGAGAAAAACTATCTCGAGAACGGATTTCTCGCCGCCGGCCTGGAAGATGAATTGCCGGCTGCGCCCGGATCGCGCGTCTATGTTACCGTCGAAGCGAAAGACGTCACCGAGGAGGTTCTCAAGAACATCACCGAAGGCATGGCCCCGCGCGCGCGCTTTCAGGCGATTGAAGACGCCCGGAAGATGTTGATCAAGGACTGCGAAGCCGATCCGGGCCATCGCTGTCAGGCCCCGGCGTTTTTCGGCGGCCTGCAATACAAGTTGATCAAACGCCTCGAAATTCGCGACGTGCGACTTGTCTATGCGCCTGGCGACAATATCGGCAAATACGGGGGCGACATCGACAACTGGCAATGGCCGCGGCACACGGGCGACTTCGCCTTTTACCGCGCCTATGTCGCGCCCGACGGATCGTCTGCGGATTATTCGGAGAAAAACGTTCCTTACAAGCCGGAACATGTCCTGGCGGTTTCAGGGGCCGGACTTGACGACGGCGATTTCGTGATGGCTGCGGGCTACCCGGGATCCACACAGCGATATGCCCGGCTCGCGGAGGTCGAACATACGTTCAACTGGCTGTTTCCGACGCTAAGAACCCAATTCAACGACTGGATCGCCCTGATCGAAGCGGTCGCGCCGGAAGGCTCCGAAGCGCGCATCAAATACGAATCGCGGCTGGCCGGGCTCAACAATGTCGCGAAGAATCTCGGCGGCCAGATCGAGGGAGCCCGCCGGGTCGGACTTGTCGAACGCCGCGCGGCGCGCGAGGCTGCGCTCGACGCGTGGATCGCGGAGAGAGAGGACCGCGCGCCATACGCCGACGCCATCGCATCGCTCGACGCGCTCTCAGAGGAGACGGCCGCGGCGGCGAAAAGGGATTTCGCCTACAACAACGCGACGCGCCCGCAACTTCTCGGCGCGGCGCAGAGGCTGTATCGCCTCGCACTGGAGAAGCAGAAGCCCGACGCGGCGCGCGAGCAAGGCTTCCAGGAGCGCGACATGGCTTTCTTCGCCGAAAGCATGAAGCGAATCGACCGCCGTTTCGATCCGTCTGTGGACAGAGCGGAATGGGAGTTCTTTCTCAACAGCTATCTGGATCAAGCCCCTGCGGAGCGCATTGCGGCGTTTGACGCGGCTCTAGGCGTCGCCGACGGGTTCACCCCGGAGGCCCTTCAGCGATATTACGATGAGACCGGCCTGACCGATTCCAAGGTGCGGCTCGCCCTCATGGAAGCGGGTCCTGACCAATTCGAGGCGAGTGAAGACCCATTCATCGCGCTGGCCGTAGCGCTTCATGAAACCGAAATGCGTCTCGAGGAGGAGGCCAAGACGCGTTCCGGCAAGCGCTCCGCCCTCGAACCGGAATACATGGAAGCCGTCATCGCCTGGAGGAAGGCGCAGGGATATTCCGCTTATCCGGACGCAAACTCGACCCTGCGCATCACCTATGGCAACGTCGTCGGCGGATCGCCGAAAGACGGGCTCATTTACGAACCTTTCACCCGCCTCGAGGGTATTCCCGAAAAGAATACCGGCGAGAAACCATTCAACGCACCGGAAAAACAACTTCAGTTGATTGCGCAGAAAGACTATGGCGGCTACGCTCTGCGATCGCTCGGAACGGTGCCGGTGAATTTTCTCTCGGACCTCGATTCTACGGGGGGAAACTCAGGCTCCGCCACCCTGAACGCCAAGGGCGAGCTTGTCGGGCTCTTATTCGACGGCACGATTGAAAGCGTCAATTCGGATTGGGACTTTGATCCGCGGACGACGCGGACAATCCATGTGGATACGCGTTACATGCTATGGGTCATGGAAAAAGTGGACGGCGCAACCCGCCTGATTGACGAGATGGACATCACCGGCCGCCGTCGCAGACGCTAAAAGCCGCAAATGGTAGGTGAAGACACGCGGCTCTCCGCCCGCCACGCCTGTTCAGCGCAACTTCTCTTCCGCTTCGCCCCCGCCGCGCGCTTTTCCTGTTCGCAAGCGTCTGCAAGCGACGAGCCTCAAGCCCGCCCTCATGAAATCCGCTGTGGGCCACGTGTTCTCAGCGCTCCTGAAAAAATATTCACGGCGGCGAAGGCAAGCAAATATTGACGAATTATCCGCCCGCCCGAGGGCTTCGTCAGTAATCAGCGCTTCTGTCGGCGCCAAGAAAGCAGTCCGCCGCTTCCTCCTCCCTCGCAACGCGGGCCCCGGATCGCAGACCTTCCTATGAAGATCGTTCGCGTCACCGCCCGGATGGACGAGGATGGATTGCGATCCGGCCTCGCGAACCGTCTCCGGGGCCGCCTCCGGCGCCGACGCAGGAATGGCGTACACAAATAAACCGAGCGCGGCCGCCTGGCCGCGACGACGCGATCGTCTCAGCCATTATCCGCTCCGACGGTTCAATGACCGCGCCGAGGTCAAGCAGGGAGATGAATTGTCGCCGTCAATCGCAGCGAAATCTTCAATTGCATGCGTTTGGTGCGGACGGCCGGACTTGAACCGGCACGGGATTACTCCCGACAGATTTTAAGTCTGTTGTGTCTACCTATTCCACCACGTCCGCGCTTCGCCGGCCCTGTTGCCAGCCCCGCTTCCTAGCGCCTTTGAAGGGGCCGCGAAAGGCCCGGAAACGGTCGCCGCCGGATCCGCGCCGCGGGCCCATCTGCGCGGGAGGTCAGCATTCGACGACATTGACGGCGAGGCCGCCTTCGCTCGTCTCCTTGTATTTCCTCGACATGTCGACGCCGGTCTGGCGCATCGTTTCGATGACCTGGTCGAGGGAGACCTTGTGACCCTCCGACGCCCGAAGCGCGAGGCGCGCTGCGTTCACCGCCTTGACCGCGCCGATGGCGTT
>CAZBOC010000052.1:0-13184 GCA_964493225.1 uncultured Caulobacterales bacterium
GAAAAAGAAGATGCGCCAGTTCGGCCGCGTCGAGATCCCCCAGGAAGCCTTCATCAACGCCCTCAAAATGGACAGTTGATATAGGCTGTGCGCCCGGCGCGTGGCGAAGGCCTTTCATCTGCATATCGCGCGCGCGATCCGCCCCGGTCGCCCGCGGCGGCCGCTTCTCCCGGCGCTTTGAGTTCGCGGCCGCTTTGGCGCGCGCCAGCAAGGCCGAACAGGATCGGTGTTCACAACCGCAGATTGCTGGGCGGCGCGCCCGCCGCCAGATATCGTCGGCCTTCGACCGCGAATACTCGGGTTGTTCCGACAGGGGGGGGATATCTTTGTCTTCAGGCGGTTCGACTCGCCCGTTTATGACGCTTGTTATTGCGGGAATACTCGCGGTCTGGCCGCTGGCGGCGCCAGCCTCGCCATGGCCCCGCGGCGAGAACAACGTCTTCATTTCCTCGCGCGCGAACTATTTCCGCGCCACAGGCGACTTCCTCGGATCGACGCCGGGCGAGACGAGCGACCGGTTCGAACGCTACGAGACCGACACCTATCTGGAATACGGGCTCAGCGACCGCTATACGATCGGAGGAAAGATCGTCTACGGAACGACGACCGTCGGCAATCGCTTCGAGACGGTCACCGACAGCGGCTTTTCCGAGATCGAAGGCTTCTTGCAGCGCCAGCTCTGGGGCGGGGAAAAGGGCGTCGGGGCGGTCAACCTGACCTTCGCGCGCCCGAGCCGGTTCGACGCCGGCGTGCGCCAGAGCGTTCAGAGCGACGGTCCGGCCCTCGAGGCGCGCTTTCTCTACGGCCGTGATTTCATCGAACGCCCGGTGAAAATCTACGCCGCAGCGGAGATCGGCTACCGTCGGCAATTCCAGGACGCCGCAGATCAGGCGCGGTCTCAATTCACCCTGGGCGTCGAACCAGTTCCGCGATTTCTCTTCCTCCTTCAGTCGTTCAACACCGTATCGGTCCGCAACGAGACGAACGCCGGGGCCGATTTCGACGTCTATCAGGTCGCGCCGTCGCTCGTCTGGCGGGCGGGGCGGCGCTGGTCGGTCCAGGCGGGCGTCATCCACGAATATGCGGGCCGCAATCTGGAGCGCGGAACGACCTATTCGATCGGCCTCTGGACGGCGTTCTGAATGCGCGCCGCCGCGAGACCGCTCAACTGGTGGACCGATCCGCCCCACGCCGACCTTCAGAAATTCGACGAAATCGCCGAATATGCGCGGGCCGGACGCATCCCCTGGCGGCGCGCGCCGCATGGACCGCGCGAGTGCCTTGCCGTCGATCGCCCAAGGAGCGCCTGTCCCGGCGGTGCGGCGGACGAGGAGGCCGAAGCCACA
Source organism: uncultured Caulobacterales bacterium (assembly GCA_964493225.1). GTDB lineage: Bacteria > Pseudomonadota > Alphaproteobacteria > Caulobacterales > Parvularculaceae > JAJFFW01. The sequence continues at coordinate 1,347 of CAZBOC010000052.1, forward strand.
ATCGTCGTTCCGCGCAGGCTGTTCGAAGAAAAGCTGAAGGCGCGCTTCCGCGCGCACATTTCAGGAGCCGCGGTTCGCGCCCTGCGCGAGGGCTCGCCGCAAGCATCGGCCTACCGGCTTTTCTCGCCATGGCAGAAAGAGATTGCGGTCGCGCTTGTCGCCGGACTTGCCGCCGCCTTCGCCGCCGCGCCCCTCGGCCTCATCGTCGCCATGAACGTCGTTCTGTCGGTCTATTTCCTCATCGTCATCGCTTTTCGGCTCTATCTCGCCGCGATCGCCTGGAACGCGGCGCCGGGTCGCGAGGCGCCGGCGACGCCGGACGACGATCTCCCGACGGTCACAATTCTCCTGCCTCTTTACGACGAAGCGGCCTCGCTGGGCCCGCTCAGCGCCGCGATCGACCGGCTCGACTATCCTCCTGGGAAAATCGACGCCAAGCTTTTGCTCGAGGAAGACGACGCGGAGACCATCGCCGCGGCGCGGGGCCTCGGCCTCGACCGGAAATACGACATGGTGATTCTGCCCCCGACCGAGCCGCGTACGAAGCCGAAGGCCTGCAACCATGCGCTCTATCTCGCCCGCGGCGAGCTCATCGTCATCTATGACGCGGAGGACATGCCGGAGGCGGATCAGTTGCGAAAGACCGCGGCGGTTTTTGCGCAAACTCCGCCGGAGGTCGCCTGCGTGCAGGCGCGGCTCAATTACTACAATGCGGGCGAAAACTGGCTGACGCGGCTCTTCGCGCTTGAATACGCGCTCTGGTTCGACAGCCTCCTGCCGGCGCTGGAGAGGATCGGCGCGCCGATTCCCCTCGGGGGAACGTCGAACTTTTTCCGTACAGAGATCTTGCGCGCGATTGGCGGCTGGGATCCGTTCAACGTGACCGAAGACGCCGACCTCGGCATGCGGCTTGCGCGCTGCGGCTACAGGACGACGATCGTCGATTCCACGACCTTCGAGGAGGCGAATTCGCGCGTCGGCAACTGGACGCGTCAGCGCTCGCGCTGGATGAAAGGCTACCTGCAGACCTGGCTGGTCCATATGCGCGAGCCGTCGGCGTTTTTCAGGGCGGCCGGGCTTCGCGGCTTTCTCTCGACACAGATTTTCCTTTTCGGGACTGTTTTCAGCGCGCTCGTCAACCCGGTGCTATGGGCGATCTTTCTCTTCTGGGCGGCGACCGGTAGCGAAGCCGTCGCCACAGCCTTTCCGGGGCCGCTCATGGCGCTCAACATCTTCGCCCTCCTGGCGGGGAACGCGGCTTTCATCGGGCTCGCGCTGATCGCGCCCCTAAAACGCGGCTGGACTGGGCTTTGCCCCTACGCGCTTCTCTCCCCGGTCTATTGGTGGATGACCTCGCTGGCGGCCTACAAGGCGGTCTGGCAACTCATCCGCCGGCCGCATTTCTGGGAGAAGACCCGCCACATACTGAGCGAGACCGCCGCCGCCGCGCGCCTTGAAACCCTGCGGCCGGAGAAGGCCTGAACGCGCCGGCGACCCTCGCTTCCGGCGTGAGGCGATGTCTGCTATCGAGGCGTCTCGGCGGTTGTGACGCGGACGATGACGGAAGACGGCGAAGGCCTTGCGGGGCTCCCCTATGTGAAGATGAACGGTCTCGGCAATGATTTCGTCATTGTCGATTTGCGCGCGACCGGGGCGCGGATGACGTCGGCCGCGGCGTCGGCGATCGCCGACCGCGGGCGCGGCGTCGGCTGCGACCAGGTGATCACGATAGAGCGCCGGGACGACGGCGACGGGCCTTTCATGGGCGTTTGGAACGCGGACGGCGGCGAGGTCGGGGCCTGCGGCAACGCCGCGCGCTGCGTCGGCTGGCTGTTGATGGAGGAGGCGGGCGCAGACGAAATCGCCCTTTCGACGCGTGCAGGACCGGTCAGGGCGGCGCGCGCGGGAGCCATGCGCGTCGCGGTCGACATGGGGCCTCCGAGACTGCACTGGAAGGAAATTCCGCTGGCTGAACAGATGGACGACACCCGCTTCATCGACATCAAGCTCGGACCCATCGACAAGCCCGTGCTCTGGGGGCCGTCGGCGGTGAGCATGGGCAATCCGCACTGCGTCTTCTTTGTCGAAGACGCCGAAGCTCAGGCGCTCGACCGCTTCGGACCGATGATTGAAAACCATCCCCTCTTTCCCGAGCGGGCGAACGTATCCGTGGCGGAAGTTCAGGGCCGGCACCTGATCCGCTTGCGCGTCTGGGAACGGGGCGCGGGGATCACGAAGGCGTGCGGGACGGCCGCCTGCGCCGCGGTGGTCGCCGCCCACCGTCGCCGGCTGACCGAGCGCAAGGCGACCGTCGTCCTCGACGGCGGCCCGCTGGCGATCGACTGGGGCGAGGACGACCACGTGCGGATGAGCGGACCTGTCGCCCATGAATTCGACGGCGTCCTCCCGGAAATCGATCCCTTGTTCAGCGGCAAGCCTTGATCGCGGGGTCCGCCCGCGCATGTCGGCGCGGCGGAGCGCGCCGGATTTGTCGTCCTCGCGGTTCAATGCTACGACCACCAGGTCAGGGCGGCGCGTCGTTCACGTGCGCTGCGTGACGGGTTTGCGACGGGCGAGCATGCGTGGCTTCCGTCGACTGCGTATTCCGGATAATCGAATGGCGAGGCGAGGGTGTTTCCATGAGCGTAACCTTCCAGTTGAACGGCGCGGACGTTGAAACGGACGCCGAGGCCGAAACGCCCCTTTTGTGGGTGTTGCGCGACGAGTTCCGGCTGACGGGCACGAAGTTCGGTTGCGGCATCGCCCAGTGCGGGGCCTGCACCGTCCATCTCGACGGAATGCCGCGCCGATCCTGCGTGACACCCTTATCGGCCGTCGCGGGGCGCTCGGTCACGACGATTGAGGGCCTCGAAGGCCCGGCGGCCGGCGCGGTGCAGGACGCCTGGGTGGAAATCGACGCGCCGCAATGCGGCTACTGCCAGTCCGGCCAGGTCATGTCGGCCGTGGCGCTTCTCCAGGCGACGCCGTCGCCGAGCGACGAGGACATCGACAACGCGATGGGCGGCAATATCTGCCGTTGCGCGACCTATGTCCGGATCCGTCAGGCTATCAAGAACGCCGCAACGAAAATGGAGGGCTGACCCATGGCCGAAGCATCAAGCCTCGCCACGTCGCGCCGCGGTTTTCTCGCCGGGGCCGGCGGGCTCACCCTTGCGACGTTCCTGCCGTTGAAATCGCGGGCGCAGTCGGGCGCGGCCGCCGTCATCACGGGCGGCGACGGCTCGGGAACTTTCGCGCCCAATGCTTTTATCCGGATTGCGCCGGACGATATCGTCACCGTCCTGATCAAGCATATCGAATTCGGGCAGGGGCCCTACACCGGCCTTGCGACGCTCGTCGCCGAAGAGCTTGACGCCGACTGGTCGCAGATCCGCGCCGAGGCCGCGCCCTCAAACACGGAAATTTACGCCAACACGCTTTTCGGCGTCCAGGGCACCGGCGGCTCCACGGCGATGGCGAACTCATACACCCAGATGCGCAAGGCGGGCGCCGCCGCGCGGGCGATGCTCGTCGCCGCCGCGGCCCGGCGGTGGAATGTCCCGGCCAGCGAGATCACGATCGACAGCGGCGTCATCCGTCACGCCGCCAGCGGCGAAGAAGCCGGCTTCGGGGCGTTCGCCGAACTCGCGGCGGCCGAGACGCCGCCCGAAGACCCGGCGCTGAAGCCGCGCGAGGCCTTCAAATTTATTGGCAAGGACGCGCCGAAGCTCGACAGCCGCGCGAAGGCGACCGGCGCGGCGCAGTTCACCCTCGACGTCTACCGCGAGAACATGCTCACGGCCGTCGTCGCCCACCCCGATGTGTTCGGGGCCGAGGTCGCCTCGTTCGACGACGAGGCCGCCCGCGCCGTGCCTGGCGTGGTCGATGTGAAGAAGGTGCCGCAAGGGATCGCCGTCTATGGCGAGAACACCTTCGCGGCCCTTAAGGGCCGAAAGGCCCTGAAGATCGAGTGGGATCTGTCCGGAGCCGAGACGCGCTCGACAGACGCGCTGGTCGATGCGTATGTGGCGGCGGCCCGCGCGCCGGAAGGCGCCGCAACGGCGGCTGCGCGCGGCGACGTCGACGCGGCGATCGAAGGCGCGCAAAACGTTCTCGAGGCGGAATATGTCTTCCCGTTTCTCGCCCACGCGCCGATGGAGCCACTCGACGCGGTGATCGAACAGGCCGGCGACGTCGTGAGCGTCTGGATGGGCTCGCAGATCCAGACCGGCGACCACCAGGCGCTCGCCGCGGTGCTTGGCGTCGATCCCGCGAAGATCAATCTCCAGACCATGATGGCCGGCGGCAGCTTCGGTCGCCGCGCGCAGCCGGGCTCGGAATTCGCCGCCGAGGCCGCGGCCGTCTTCAACGCCGCAGGCCGCGCGCGTCCTGTGAAACTGATGTGGACCCGTGAAGACGACATTCGCGGCGGTTTCTACCGCCCGCTGACGGTTCACCGCCTACGTGCGGCGCTGGATGAAAACGGCGCGCTCGCCGCATGGGACCAGACGATCGCTTCACAGTCGATCCTGATCGGGTCGGCCTTCGAGGGCCAGATCGTGGACGGCGTCGATTCGACGATGGTGGAGGGCGCGCGCGATTTCTATTACAGGACGCCGAACCTGCGCGTGCTGGCGAAAACGATGGATGTCGGCGTCCCGGGCCTGTGGTGGCGGTCGGTCGGCCATACGCACACGGCCTACGCCGTCGAGACCTTTATGGACGAAGTTCTGGACGCGGCCGGGGCCGACGCCGTCGAGGGACGGCTCGCCCAGCTCGATGATCGCCCCCGCGAGGCGGCCGTCCTGCGCCGCGTCGCGGACCTCGCCGACTGGGGGCGCGCCCCGACGCAGGGCTCCGCCTTCGGCGTCGCTGTGCACAAGTCGTTCAACACCCACGTCGCCCAGATCGCCGAGGTTTCGATCGACGAGCGCGGTCCCCGCGTCCGCAATGTCTGGGTCGCGGTCGATTGCGGCCAGCCGGTCAATGTCAACGTAATCAAGGCCCAGATGGAAGGCGGCGTCGGCTACGGTCTCGGCGCGGCCATGTTCAACGCGATCCATCTCGACGAGGGCGGACGCGTCATGGAGTCGAATTTCCACGACTACCGCTCGATCCGGATGGGCGAAATGCCCAATGTGGAGGTCGCCGTGATTGATTCCGCCGAAGCGCCGACCGGCGTCGGCGAGCCGGGAACGCCGCCCATAGCGCCTGCCGTCGGCAACGCCGTCCGCCGGCTGACGGGCGAAACGCCGCGTCGCTTGCCGTTCGTCGGCGTGACGGTCTGAGCGGAGCGGGAAGGATGGACAGGGATATGCGCAAGAATGCGATGGGGGCCGCCGCGATCGTCAGCCTCTTCGCTGCGGGATGCGGCGGCGAGACGCCGCCGCCGCGCGAAGGCGCCGCCGTCGACGGCGCGCCGGCCGTAGGCGACGGGGCGATGACGGTCGCCGGTCTGAAGACCGTCGCGGCTTTCGCAGACATGGCCAATGAAGAGGAACGCGCGGCCGCGATCTTTTCGGAAATGTTCAAGGTGATCGGCCATCCGCGCTGCGTGAACTGCCATACGCCGGATGAAAATCCGCGCCAGGGCGACGGGATGGCGATCCACCAGCCCCCCGCCGTGCGCGGCCCGGCTGGTTTCGGCATGCCCGGCATGAACTGCAACACCTGTCACGGCGCGGAAAATTACGCCTATGCGACGGGCGAAGGTTCAATGCCCGGCCACCAGGTCTGGATGTTGGCGCCCGTCTCAATGAACTGGCTGGATCTTTCCGAAGGGGAGGTCTGCGCGCAAATGAAGGACCCGGCGCGCAATGGCGGACGCACGCTCGCCGCGATCCATGAACACAACGCCGAAGACGGGCTCGTCGGCTGGGGATGGCGTCCGGGCGATGGGCGCGCGCCTGTTCCGGGAGACCAGAAAACCTTCGGCGATCTCACCCTCGCCTGGATTGACGCCGGGGCGCACTGCCCGTCTTGAGCGGCGCTTCCGTCCGCGGGTGCGGAACTGCAACCTGGCGCGGGCGCGGAGCCGGGATGAAGCGCTTGGTTCGCGCGTCTACTGCGCCGCCATCCGACGACCTCCGGCGGCGGCCTTGATCAAGTCGGCGGCTTTTTCCGCGATCATGATGGTCGGGGCGTTCGTGTTCCCGGAGACCAGCGTCGGCATGACGGACGCGTCGACGACGCGCAGCCCCTCAACGCCCTTGACCTGCAAATGCGGATCGACGACGGCGTCTTCATCAACGCCCATGCGGCAGGCGCCGACCGGATGATAGATCGTATCCGCGCGGTTGCGGATGTCTTCAATGAGCGCCGCGTCGTCGGCGCCTTCGGCAAGATAAAGGCGCTTGCCGAGACGCCCCTCAAAGGCGGGACTTTCGAATATTCTGTGTACGATTTTCGCTCCCTTCACGGTCCTGTCGAGATCGTCGGGCTCGGAGAAATAGTTCGGGTCGATCGCAGGATCGGCGAGAGGATCGGCGCTCGCCAGTCGAACTTCGCCGCGGGACTTCGGCCTCAGCACGCACAAATGGCACGTCACGCCGCCGCCAAAACGCCGCTTGCGGCCGTGGTCGTCGACAAATCCGGGTACGAAGTGCAACTGAATGTCCGTCTCGTCGAGCGACGGATCGGTTTTGACGAAACCGCCGGCCTCAGCAAGGTTGGACGTCATCATTCCCTCGCCCCGTCGTCGCCACTGAATATAAGCGGGCAGGAGCCGCGCAAAATTGGCGAAAGAGTATCCCATCGCCTCGCGGGACGGACTGTCATACATCGCGGCGTAATCGATATGGTCCTGCAGGTTGCGCCCCACGCCCGGCCGGTCGGCGACGATCTCGACGCCGAAATCACGCAGATGGCGCGCGGGGCCGATCCCCGAGAGCATAAGCAATTGCGGCGACTGGAAAACGCCCGCGGAGACGATGATTTCACGGCGCGCGGCGACCGCGCGCATTCGCCCGTCCGCAAGCAGCCTAACGCCCGTGGCGCGCCGACCCTCGAACAGGATCCGCGCGGCGCGCGCATTGGCGACGACCGTAAGATTCGCGCGCGTCTCGCGCGCGGGCTCGAGATAAGCCCGCGCAGTCGAACAGCGCCGGCCGCCCTTTTGCGTCACCTGATAGAAGCCCATCCCGTCCTGAAAGGGCCCGTTGAAATCGTCATTGGCCGGTAGCTGGATTTCCGCCGCAGCCTGAAGAAATCGCTCCGAAAGCGGATTTTTATAGCGAAGGTCCGCGACGTTCAGGGGGCCGCCGACTCCGTGATAGTCGTCTTCCCCGCGCTCTTGATGCTCGGCTTTCTTGAAATAGGGCAGGACGTCGTCAAAAGCCCATCCGGGCGCGCCGTCCGCCGCCCAGCGGTCGTAATCCGCGCGCGAGCCGCGGATATAGATCATCGCGTTGATCGAACTGGATCCGCCGAGCACCTTTCCGCGCGGCTGGAAGCCCCGGCGACCCTTCATATGCGCTTGCGGGGTCGTCTCGAAGCGCCAGTTGTGGGGCGAGTTCTTTCCCAGAAAGGCGAAGCCGATCGGCATGCGGAAACGAAAATCCGTATCGGGACCGCCGGCCTCGAGGAGGCAGACGCTGACATCCGGGTTTTCGCTCAGGCGACCCGCCAGAACACAGCCGGCCGAGCCCGCCCCGATTATGACGTAGTCGAATTCGCCCAGCTCGGGGCCCTGCATTTCATTCATCAAATGATCTTTCTTGCGACGCCGAGCAGGGTTCGTGTTTTCTCCGTGTAAGGCGGATGCATTCCCGACGAGGCGGCGAGCCGGCTCTGATAGAATACGGGTTTCATGTGCGAGAAGGTCTGAAATCCTGCTTCGCCGTGATAAGCGCCGATCCCGCTCTCGCCGACGCCGCCGAAGGGAAGGTTCTCCTGGGCGACGTGAAGCAGCGCGTCGTTGACCGTGACCCCGCCCGAGACCGTGCGGCGCAGAACGTCGTCGCGCGCCTCGTCGTCCTCGCCGTACCAGTACAGCGCCAGCGGCCGCGCTGCCCGGTTGACGGTCGCCACGGCGTCCTCGCGCGACTTCACGCCCATGACCGGCAGGATGGGGCCGAATATCTCCTCCTGCATGACGCGAAGATCCGGAGGCGGATTGACGACCATGGTGAAGGGCAGCTTTCGCTGCGGGTGCAGCGCGTTCGACGAGCCGACCTCCACGACTTCCGCGCCCGCTTCGCGCGCCTCCTCGACCATTCCCTTGAGCCGCGCGAAGTGCCGGTCGGAGATGATCGACGTATAATCCGTCGTCGTGTCGATCTCCGGATAGAGCGCGCGGGCGCCGGCGGCGATCGCCTCGACAACGTCCCCCACCTTGTCGCCCGGCGCGAGGACGTAGTCCGGCGCGACGCAGGTCTGGCCGGCGTTGAACGCCTTGCCCTGCGCGATCGACCGGCCCGCTTTCGCCAGATCCGCGCTCGGATCGACGATCGCCGGCGACTTGCCGCCGAGTTCGAGCGTGACGGGCGTCAGATTGCGGGCCGCCGCCTCGGCGACTTTCCTTCCGACCGCGGTCGATCCGGTGAACAGGAGATGGTCAAAGGGCGTCTCCGCGAAGCGCTGTCCGGTCTCCACGGATCCGGTGACGACGGCGAGGACGCCTTCGTCGAATTCGGCGGCGAGTATCTCCTGCATCAGCGCGCTCGTCCGCGGCGTCAGTTCGCTCGGCTTGATCATCACCCGGTTTCCCGCCGCCAGCGCCGCCGAAGCCGGCGAAATGGCGAGCTGGACCGGATAGTTCCAAGGCGCGATGACGCCGACGACGCCGAGGGGCTGGGGCTCGATCCGGCTTTTGCCCGGCAGCATGTGGAGCGGGGTATTCACCCCGCGCGGGCGCGTCCAGCGCGCGAGGTTCTTTTTGGCGTGGCGTATCGCGGAGATGCTGATCAGGATTTCCGACATGAGCGTCTCGACCTCGGCGCGCGAGCCGAAGTCGGCGTTCACGGCCTCCACCAGGCGCTTTTCATTCTGTTCAACGGCCCGCATCAGGGCGTCGAGGCGTCCTGCGCGCGCCGCGAGGGAGGGATAGGGCTCTGCAGCGTAGGCGGATTTTTGCAGGGCGAAAATCCGCGCGATCTCTTTTTCCCTTTCAGCTGGCGTGTCGGCTTCGAGGGGACGGGCGTCGTCAGCCGCCATGGCGTGCTCCTTGTCGATATGCGCGCCGCGATTGTCCATGCTCCGCCGAAGCCTGTCCACCGGCGTCTTCAGGTCTTCCGGTTTGAACCGATGCGATGCGGCGAACCTGTCCGCCTTGGCGCGGCCGGCGAGCGCCGAGGTTTCAATGCGAGGAGGCGGGTCCGCTGCTTCCGCTTCGCCGACGGCCCGCCTTTGTGACGGTCCCGCCCGAGTGTCTGTCGAACGGAGACCATGCGCGTAGCGGCGACGGCGTAGATTTCACCGAGCCGCGTTCGCTCCGCGAACGGTCTCGGTTTATGGTGGAGCGAACCATAATGAGTTTGTATCCGCTCGACTTTATTGCAGAGATCGACCGAGGTGAGGTTCCGTCCGGTGAGACCGTCAATCTCGCTGAGCTGCGTTCGCTTCGCAAACGGTCTCAGCTCGTGGTGGAGCCGAGGGGAATCGAACCCCTGACCTCGTCATTGCGAACGACGCGCTCTCCCAACTGAGCTACGGCCCCGATAACCTCCACTATTTAGGGGGCCTCTTGACCCTGTCAATCAGCGTTTGGGTAATGCTATTTTACAGGCCCAGCCCGGAGGTCGCCCATGTCGGCCGCGATTATCGCCCTTGCGCTGCGCGCTTCCATGTTCGGCGCGCCTGAGGACTATCAACCGGCGCCCGAAACGGCGTGGTTGTGCCGAAACCAGATCGAGGTCTGGTGCGCGGCAGACGGATGCGCGGCCCGGCCCGCCGGCGAATTCACGCCCATGACCGTCGAGGCGACGGTCGCCGCGTCGGGCGCCGCGCGGATTTCGGCCTGCGCCTATTCGGGGTGCTGGGCGGGCGAGGCGGCCGCGACGGCGCTCTCCGGGCGGATCCTCTGGGCGGCGGACGGGCTCGCTTTTTCGACCGCGCCCCAAGCCGCCGGCACCGACGTCACCCTGCTGATCGAGGCGAAGGACGGCGTCGGCTTCCTCAGCGTCGGCGCCATCGCGACTCCCGTTCTGTGCACGCGCAGCCCCATGCCGCGCCTGCGGCCGGGCTCGCAACGCGACGCCGCAGGCCGCTAGCTTTCGCGATCCCGCGCAGGGGCCGCTAACGGCTTTGCTTGCGCAGGCGGACGACGCGGCCTACATGGGCTGCCGAAAAATAGCGCCAGGGTTTCCCGTGCAAGCCATCCAATACGTCTTTAATACCGCGGTCGACATCTATATTCTGGTGATCTTCGTGATGGTCATTCTGAGCTGGCTCCTGCAGCTTAATGTGGTCAATCGCGGCAACCAGATCGTCAATTCCATCTGGACGGCGTGCGTCGCTCTCACGGAGCCGCTTTTGCGCCCGATCCGCAACATTATGCCGTTTCTCGGCGGGCTCGACCTTTCGCCTATCGTCGCCCTGATCGGATTGAATGCGGTGCGGATTTTCGCCAACAGCTACATTTTCGCGCCCATGATCAACCGGGGATTGTGACGATCGGCCAGCCTGTCCCGATAGGCGAAGCCGCGCGATTGGCGCCCGGCGCCGCGCCCCGGATCGCCGTCATTCTTCCGTGCTTCAACGAAGACGCCGCCGTCGGCGACGTGATCAAGGCGTTCGCCGGCGCGCTGCCGGACGCGGAGATCCACGTCATCGACAACGCCTCCACCGACGATACGCGCGCAGTCGCGGAACGCGAAGGCGCGCTCGTGCGATGCGAGCCCAATCGGGGCAAAGGCAACGCCGTGCGGCGCGCCTTCGCCGACATCGACGCCGACATCTACGTCATGGCCGACGGCGACGGGACCTACGACGCCGCGAGCGCGCCGGCGATGATCGCGGCGCTTCGCGAGCGAACGCTCGACATGGTCGTCGGCGTGCGGAAGGCGAGCGACGCCGTCGCCTATCGCCCCGGCCATGTCGCCGGCAACCGCATATTCAGCGCGCTCTTTCGCGCCTTCTTCCGCTTCGACTTCACGGACATCCTGAGCGGCTACCGCGTTCTCTCGCGGCGTTTCGTCAAAAGCTTTCCGTCAACGTCGGAGGGTTTCGAGGTCGAACTGGAGATGTCGACCCATGCGGCCCTGTTGCGCGCGCCGGTGGGCGATATCGAGACGGGCTACGGCGCGAGGCCCGAGGGCGGGCGAATCACTTCAACTCAGGCAAAGTGCGGGAGATGCTGCACGTGGACTGGACAGGAGCCACCCAGGTGGCGGGCGCGCTGAGTTTATCTCGAGCCATGGATGAAGTTTTTGGCGTAGACGCTGGCGCGCGGAACAGGCAGACCGGAACGGTTCAGGAGTTTATGGGATGAGTGTAGAGGAAGACGATCTGATCTTTCAGAAGACGTGTTCGCTGCTCGCGCCGTACAATCGGCGGGGGATGAAGCTAACGCGATCGACGGGGATACTTTCAGATCTTGAAGTAGATTCAGTCGCCGTATTCGACTTGATCATGGAGATCGAGGATTCTTACGACATTTCGTTCCCGATGGAGATTATCGGGGACATGAAATCAATCGGCGACATCGTCGACACTATTCGCAGTATGAAGAAAGCGGCGTAGAGGCGAGCGACCCCATGGGCACGATTTTCGATAAGCATGCGGGCATGCTCGCCAGGCTTCAGCGCGCGATGGAAATCGGGCGTAATCCTGTCGGACTCCAGTTCGATGAGATTCTGTCCGCGACGCGCGGCGTTGTTGAAGGGCGGGAAATCCTGCTCG
>CAZBOC010000053.1:0-13171 GCA_964493225.1 uncultured Caulobacterales bacterium
GCTCGTCGCCTCCTCGATAGAGCGGCTCGCCGTAGAGATCCGCCACCTGCAGCGCACAGAAGTTCTGGAGGCGGAGGAATATTTTTCCGCCGGTCAGAAAGGCTCCTCGGCGATGCCCCACAAGCGCAACCCGGTCCTGACCGAGAATCTGACCGGCCTCGCCCGCCTCGTGCGCATGTGCGTCATCCCGGCGATGGAGAACGTCGCCCTCTGGCACGAGCGCGACATCTCCCACTCCTCGGTCGAGCGCGGGATCGGCCCGGACGCGACGGTCCACCTTGATTTCGCGCTTCAGCGCCTCGCTGGCGTGGTTGAAAACCTCGTTGTTTATCCCGAGCGCTGCGCGGCCAATCTCGACAGGCTCGGCGGCCTCGTCCATTCGCAGAACGTGCTCCTGGCGCTGACGCAGGCCGGCGCCTCCCGCGAGGAGGCCTATCGCCTCGTTCAGCGCAACGCCATGCCCGCCTGGCGCGGCGAGAGCGCCTTTCTGGACAATCTGAAGGCTGACGAGGAGGTCGTGTCCAGATTGCCGCCGGGCCAAATCGACGCCCTTTTCGACCTGGACCGCCACAAAGGACACGTCGACACGATTTTCGCCCGGGTCTTTGGCGAGGCTTAATCGCGCTGCAGAAAGACGTTGGCGAGCGCGGCGACGAGCACGACGACGGCGATCGTAAAGAGCGACGGCGAGGTGGCGTCGCTGAAATGGTCGCGCACGAACGGCCCGCCCGCCGCCAGCGCCTCGACCGGTTTCGCCGCCGCATAGCCGTCCGGCGTCGAAACGCCGAGAAGCGGCGACAGGTGGAAGGCGACGGCGCCGAGCAACGGCAGAACCGAGATTTTTGAGCCGAGGGCGCGCGTCGCGGGCAGGATGACAAGCGCGCCCGCCAGAATTTCAAGCGCGCCCGTCGCATGATTCAAAAGCGGAAAAAAAAGATCCGCAAAAGGGAAACCGGCGGCGACCGCCTTGTATTCGATATAAGGGAATATGTGCGCGCCGCCGGTGAACTTCATGGCGCCGAAAAGTATCAGGAACCCGCCCAGCGCCAGCGCCAGCGCCCATCTCACCAAAACCATCATTCGTCCCCTTCTCTTTTGGCCGCAGGCTCTTCTGCGGCCGGTTCATCTTCAGCGCGCGCCACCGCCGATGACCGGCGGGCCGTCTCTCGAATTTCGCACCTAACATTTCGAGCGGTCGCGCGCATCGCGCCACACCTTGTTGTGACAGATCGTGACGCGCGCCGGAGGCGCGGATCAGGCGCGTTCGTTCCCGGCGAGGCCCAGCGCCTTCAGCATGAAAGCGTAGATATGCGCGCGCTCGTCGAGCTGCTCAAAACGCGCCGCCGAGCCCCCATGGCCCGCCTCCATGTTCATGCGCAACATGAAAGGCCCGCCCCGCGCATCGTCGCGCAAACGGGCGATCCACTTCGCCATTTCCCAGTAGGTGACGCGATAGTCCGTCAGCCCGCCGGTCGCGAGAACCGGCGGATAATCCGCGTCTTTGATGTTTTCATATGGCGAATACGCCTTGATCCACCGGTAGTCGGCTTCACGGGCGAGAGGATTGCCCCACTCTTCCCATTCGGGCGGCGTTAACGGCAGGTCAGCGTCGGAGACTGTGTTGAGAACGTCGACAAAAGGCACCGCCCCGACCGCGCCCGCATAAAGCTCCGGACGCAGATTGAGCGCGGCCCCAACGAGAAGGCCGCCTGCGCTGCCCCCATAGGCGACGACTTCCTTGCGCCGGGCGATCCCCTTTTCCACCAGCGCCTCAGCGACGGCGTTGAAATCGGTGAAGCTGTTCGACTTCTTCTCGAACTTGCCGTCCAGATACCATTGCCGGCCTCGCGCCGCGCCGCCGCGGATATGGGCCGTCGCCCAAACAACGCCGCGCTCGACGAGCGAGAGAATGTTTGTCGAAAAGTCGGCCGGAATCGTAATGCCGTAGGATCCGTAGCCGAACAGCACAGCCGGCGCCCCGCCGTCGGCGGGCGTCGATTTCAGCCGCAGGAGCGTGACCGGAACCTGCGCGCCGTCCGCCGCGGTCACTGAAAAGCGCTCGACCTGATACCGATCCCGGTCGTGGCCGCTCGGGACTTCCTGGCGTTTGCGCAGCGCGCGCGCCCCCGTTTTCATGTCGTAATCATAGGTCTCGCGCGGGGTCGACGGCGACTCATAGGCGAAGCGGAGCGTCGTCGTGTCGAATTCGAACCCGCCGGACATCGAAAGGCTGTAGGCCGCCTCGTCAAAGGCGATTTCGTGGTCGTCGCCGTCATAGGCGGAAACGACCAGTCGCGGGAGAGCGTCGCGCCGCTCGAGCCGAACAAGATAGTCCTTGTAGGGCGTGAAAGTGATGACGTAAGTCGATGGCCGATGGGCGAGCCAGTCCCGCCAGTTCGCCCGTCCCGGCGACGCGACCGGGGCGCGCATGATCTTGAAGTCAATCGCCCCGTCGACATTTGTCAGGATGAAGAATTCATCGCCGCGGTGCTCCACGTCATATTCGACGCCGCTTTCGCGCGCCGCGATCAGCGCCGGACGGGCGTCCGGGTCGTTCGCCCGGAGGAAACGCACTTCGCTCGTCGTCTTGTTCGCCGACGAGATGAAGATGTATTCGCCGCTCTGGCTCTTCGACAGGCCGAGGAAATACCCGTCGTCGGGTTCCTCGTAAATGACGGGGTCTGACGTCGGATCCGAACCGAGCGCGCGCCGCCTGATCCGTTTCGGGCGCTGGTGCGCGTCGCGTTCGACATAATAAATCGCGCTGGATCCGGCGTCCCAGACGGCGCCGTCGCCGTCCGCATTTTCGACGACGTCCGGGAGATCTTCGCCCGTCTCCAGATTGCGAATGCGGATGGAGTAGAACTCGGATCCGACGCGGTCGACGGCGTAGGCGGCGAGGCGATGGTCCGGGCTGTGGGCGACGTCGCCGATCGAAAAGAACTCCGATCCTGCACTCTCCGCATCGCCGTCGAGGATGACGCGCGCCTCCCCGCCCTCGCGCGGGGCGCGCTTGAAGACCGGATAGTTTCCCCCTTCGCGATATTCGATCCAGTATAGCCAGTCGCCGTCCGGAAGGGGTACGCTTGCATCGTCCTCCTTGATCCGTCCGCGCATCTCCGAAAAGAGTGTCTCGCGCAGCGGCTGAAGCCCTTCGGTCAGTTGCGCGTAATAGGCGTTCTCCGCCTCGAGAACCGCGCGGACGTCAGGGGCGAGCTTGGTCGGATCGCGCAGGACTTCCTGCCAATTGTCGACCCTGAGCCAGGCGTAATTGTCCGTGCGCGTCTCGCCATGCTGTTCGATTGTTCGCGGACGCTTTTTGACGCGCGGGGCCGGCGCGTCGGCGGCGAAGGGATTTTCAGGGTTCATATACGGGCGACCTCGTCGCGTTCGGGGTGATTTCGAAATCTCGGCAGTGACTAGCGCAACTCAGTCCGGGGGGCGAGCGTCGCTCAGGCCGCGGCCGCCCGCTGACATTCGCGTGATACGGCTTGCCGCGGCGCGACCAACGGCTATGTCTGGCGCAAAAGAGGAACATGCCCATGAAAACGATTTTCGCAATCCTGGCGCTGTCGGCCGCCCTGGGTTTCGGCGTTTTTCTCCTCAACTCGCCGGGCGAGGCGTCGGCGGCCGGCACAGGAGAGAACCCTGCGCCTGAAACCTACGCGACCGCCTATTTCGCAGGGGGGTGCTTCTGGTGCGTTGAGGCTGATTTCGAGAAGCTGGAGGGGGTCTTCGAAGCGATCTCGGGCTACACGGGCGGGGATCTTGAAAACCCGTCTTACAAGCAGGTCACCTACGAAGAGACCGGACATTACGAGGCCGTCGAGGTTCGCTATGATCCGGGCGTCGTTTCATTTCGGGAACTGGTTGATTTCCATTTCCGGCACATCGATCCGCTTGATGATGCGGGGCAGTTCTGCGACCGCGGCTCTTCTTATCGAACGGCGGTTTTCGTGACGTCGCCGAAGGAGCGAGCCGCGGCGGAAGCTGCGAAGTCGACCGCGGCCGAGGCGCTTGGCGAACCGGTAGCAACCCCGATACTTGACGCCAAACGGTTCTGGGTCGCGGAGGACGATCATCAGGACTATTACAAAAAGAACCCGCTCCGCTACCGCTATTATCGCGCGAGTTGCGGCCGGGATCGGCGCGTCAAGGCCCTTTGGGGCGACAACGCCTGAGCGCGGCGCGAAAAGCCTGCCGCCGCGCGGTTTCGCGCTGTCAAGGCCTATTGACCCCCTCGCGACCGTTGTTATGTGTCAATCGTGGAGTATTCCACGCGAATAGGATCTTCGGGGCGGGGTGAAAGTCCCCACCGGCGGTGATGCCTGAAGGCGCCTGAGGCGCTGAATGACGAGCCCGCGAGCCGAAGCCGGTCTGAAAGGTCGGCTAGGCAGGATTCCGGTGAGATCCCGGAGCCGACGGTCATAGTCCGGATGGTAGAAGGTCCGACGGAAAAGCGCCCGGAAGGTGCGCGGACGCGCTTCATCGAAGCAGTATCCGCTCGCCCGCCGCGCAGTTCCGTTGTCGCCCCGGAGCCGAAGTGGCCGAGGGGTTTTTTTATGGGCGACGCCAGCGCTGAAAAGTTCGACATCGCCGACAAGCGCTTCATGGCGCGAGCCATCGCCCTCGCCCGCATGGCTGAAGGTGAAACGGCGCCGAACCCGGTCGTCGGCTGCGTGATCGTTAAAAACGGCGAGATCGTCGGCGAAGGCTTTCACAGTCGGGCGGGCGGACGGCACGCCGAGATTGAGGCCATCAAGGCCGCCGGCGACGCTGCGGCTGGCGCGCACCTCTACGTGACGCTCGAGCCGTGCAACCATCACGGGCGCACGCCGCCATGCACGCGCGCAATTGTCGACGCCGGCGTCGGTGCGGTCACCTACGCCATGGCGGATCCGAACCCCGCGGCTTCGGGCGGCGCCGACGCCTTGCGCGCCGCCGGCCTCGCGACGCGCGAGGCGAGAGATTTTCATGCCGAGGCCGCGGAAATGAACCGCTTCTGGCTTTCAAGGGTCGCGCGAGACAAACCCTATGTCATTGGCAAAATGGCGATGAGCCTCGACGGACGAATTGCAACGCGCGCCGGCGACAGCCAGTGGATCACCGGCGCCGAAGCGCGAGCCGACGCCCACCGTCTGCGACGGCGCGTCGACGCCATTCTCGTCGGCGCGGATACGGTTATCGCCGACGATCCCGCGCTCAGCGCCCGGGAGGGCGACGCGATTGTCGCGAGGCCATTGCGCGTCGTGCTCGATTCGGCCGCGCGCACCTCGCCTGGGGCCGCGGTCTATGATCGCGCCGGACGCGGCGCGCTTTTGCTGACGACGGAAAAGGCCCCCGCGGCGCGGCGCGCCGCATTTCGCGAGCACGGGGTCGACATCGCCGTTCTCGGTACGGATGAAAACGGCCGACCGGACGCCGCCGCCGCGGTCGCGAGCCTGTACGCGCGCGGTGTGAACGGCGTTTTGGTCGAGGGCGGCGCTGCGCTCCACGCATCGTTTCTGGCTCAGGGACTTTACGACGAAATCCACGCATATCTCGCCCCTATCCTGATGGGCGGCGACGCGCGGCCCGCCGTCGACGGCATGGCGCTCGACCAACTGGCGAACGCGGTCTGCGGGGCGTTCGACGCGCCCGAACGCCTTGGCGAAGACCTGCGCCTCACCGCGCGTCTATCCGAATTTTCTCTCAATTTTTCCGGAGGCGGCTGATGTTCACCGGTCTGGTCGAAGAGATGGGCGCGGTCGCCTCTCTGAGCCGCGACGGCGAGGCGACGCGGTTGGCGGTCGAGGCGCGAAGGGTCCTTGACGGCGTCGCCCTCGGGGACTCCATCGCCGTGAACGGCGTCTGCCTGACGGTCGCCGATTTCGACGAGGGGAGCTTCACGGCCGGGCTCGCGCCGGAAACGCTCGCGCGCACCAATCTCGGCGATCTCGCCCAAGGCGCGCCGGTCAACCTCGAGCGGTCGCTGACGCCGGCCTCGCGCATGGGCGGACACTTCGTACAAGGACATATCGACGGCACGGGGATCATCGATGATTTCCGCAAGGATCAGGACGCCTTGTGGATGACGATCAGAACGCCGGAAGCTTTGATGCGCTACATCGCGCCCAAAGGCTTCATCGCAGTCGACGGAACCTCGCTCACGGTCGTCGACGTCGGCGAGGACTGGTTCAACGTCACCCTCGTCGCCTATTCCCGGGGGAAAATCATACAGCCGCTCAAAAAGCCCGGCGAGCGCGTCAATCTGGAAGTCGACATCCTCGCCAAATATCTGGAACGGCTTGTCGCCGCGCGCGCAGGCGCGGACGGAGCGCTGACGCCGGAATTTCTAACGGAAAACGGTTTCATGAAGAAAGGAGCCCGCTGATGCCCCTCGTATCCGCGCCCGAGGCCATAGCCGCGTTCGCGCACGGCGAAATCGTCATCATCGTCGACGACGAGGATCGCGAAAACGAAGGCGACCTTGCAATCGCGGCCGAATTCGTCACGCCCGAAGCCGTGAATTTTTTCGCCAGAGAAGGCCGCGGATTGGTCTGCTGCGCGATGGCGCCGTCGCTGATCGACCGGTTCGGGCTGCCGCAGATGGTGCCGCCGGAAGAAAACCGCTCAGGCTTTGGAACGCCCTTCACCGTTTCCGTTGAGGCGGCCCATGGCGTGACGACGGGCATTTCCGCATTTGATCGCGCTCATACGATCCGTACATTGATTGATTCGAAATCGACGCGCGCCGACCTCGTGGCGCCGGGTCACACTTTTCCATTGCGCGCGCGCAAGAACGGGGTTTTCGAGCGACGCGGTCAAACCGAGGCGTCGGTCGATCTGGCCATGCTCGCGGGACTGACGCCGGCGGCGATGATCTGCGAGGTAATGAAAGACGACGGATCGATGGCCCGCCTGCCGGACCTTGAGATTTTCGCCCGACGACATGGGTTCGTGATCACGAGCGTCGATGCGATTGCGGACTTTCGCCGGGCGGATGATGATACGCCTCGGCTGCGTGCGGCCGGCTGAGAAGAGGGAGCGGGCCATGGGCCGGATATTCGAGGGGAGACTGTCGGCGACGGGATTGAAGATCGCCCTCGTGACGACGCGCTGGAACGATTTCATTACCGAGCGCCTGCTCGCCGGGGCCAGAGCCGCCTGCATGCGGGCCGGCGCGGCGGAGGACGCGCTCGACGTCGCCATTGCGCCCGGCGCTTTTGAAGCGCCGTTCGCCGCGCGCGCGCTCGCCGAGACCGGGCGCTACGACGCCGTGGTCGTCCTCGGCTGCGTCATTCGCGGCGCGACGCCTCACTTCGACTACGTCGCCGGCGAGGCCGCGAAAGGCGCTGCGGCGGTGATGCACGAGACCAAGACGCCGGTGGCCTTCGGCGTGTTGACCGTCGACACGATCGAGCAGGCGATCGAACGGGCCGGGACCAAGGCCGGCAACAAGGGCGAGGAGGCCGCGCTGGCGGCGATTGAAATGGCGACGCTTCGCCGCGCGATCGAGGAGGGTTGAATGTCAGTTGAAAACCTAAAGCTCCCTGCGGAGGCCGAACGTCCGGACAGGGCCGCGGCCGAAGACGCCGTGCGCACCTTGCTCGCCTATTTCGGCGAGGATCCGGAGCGGGAAGGACTGCTCGACACGCCGCGGCGCTTTGTCGACGCCTATGAGGAGTTTCTCGAGGGCTACAAGGAGGATCCGGTCGCGATCCTGTCTCGAACCTTCGAGGAGGTGGAAGGTTACGACGATATTGTTCTTCTCAAGAACATCCGTATCGAAAGCCATTGCGAGCACCACATCCAGCCGCTGATCGGCGTCGCCCATGTCGCTTATCTGCCCTCGGACAGGGTTGTGGGGATCTCCAAACTCGCGCGCGTCGTCGACGCCTATGCGCGCCGGCTGCAGAGCCAGGAAATCCTGACCAACCAGATCGCGGCGGCAATCGCAGACGCGCTGAACGCGCGGGGCGTGGCAGTGCTCGTCGACGCCAAGCACTATTGCATGACGACGCGCGGCGTCCACAAGACCGACGTCTCCTGCGTCACCCGCGCCATGCGCGGCGCGTTTGCGAGCGACGCCGCGCTGGAGGCGCGCTTTTACCGTCTGGTCGGCGAGGCCGTCTGAAGCCGGTTCGAGCTCAGGTCGCGAGAGCGCCCATCAGAAACTGGGTAGATAATCTTACGGCGAGAAAAGAAAGGGCGGCCCCTCGAGGCCGCCCTTCCGCATTTTGCGATCATCTGCGCGCGGCTTAGAAGTCGTAGCGCAGGCCGAACTGGATGTCCCAGACGGAGATGCCGGAATTGATGCGCTGCTCCGGCGCGCCGTCGAAGCTCTCGAAAACGAACTGGTTCGTCGCCGGATCGATCGTCGCCTGGACCACCGGCGAATTGTACTCAAAGCCGATCTCGCGGTAGATGCCCCAGTTGTCGTTAATGAGGTTCGTCAGATTGCGAACGTCAACAACGAATGTCAGACGGTGGTCCAGGACCGAGGGAACCGTCTGCTGGAAGCGCATGTCGACCTTGCCCCACCAGTCGGAGAAGAACTCGTTCCGGCGAGCGATGCGACCGCGCCACTCGTCAAGGCCGGATTCTTCGACGAAGTCGTTGAACGCCGCCAGGTCGAAGCCGGGATCGTAGCGCACGATCGGATCGTCCGTCGCGCCCGGTCCGGCCGGGACGTAAAGGAGCGAACGGTCTTCGGATGCGTCCGTGTCGCCGAAGAGGTTGGGCGTGTTCGGATCGCCGTCGGCGAACGGCGTGTCGAACGTGTAGCTGAACGGACGGCCCGAGTTCAACTGCCCGAACAACGTCAATCGCGTCGGCGCTTCGGGGAAGAACTCCTGCTCGAGATCGAGCCGCGCCGTGAAGGCGTGCTTGATGGAGTAGTTCGACCGCGCAGCGCGCGAGAAGTTGAAATTGTCCGTAGAGAAGTTCTCGAAGTTCGAGATCGCGCGCGACGAGGTGCCCGGGTTGACGTCTTCAGCGTCAGTGTAGGCGTAGCCGAAGTTCCAGCTGGCGTTGCCCGTCGTCCAATCCCAGTCCTTATTCATGTAGGCGGAAATGGTGTAGGAAATCGGCGTTTCCGTGGAGTTCGTCAGCAGGTAGTCGTCCTGACCGAGCGTGCTGCTTGGATCGAGGGGATCGCAGACGCCGTCGGAGGCGTTGTTGGCCGCCGCGGGGCCGGCGCCCGGGCAGTCCGGGTCGTTGGCGTCGATGCCCTGGTAAATCGGACGTCCGTCAGGCGCGACGCCGACCTGGGCGATGCCGAGATTGCGCCACTCGTTCGGATTGTTCGTTCGCGTATAAAGGAAGTCGCCGCCGAAGGTCCAGCCGTCGCCGAGGCGAAGTTTCGAGAGGTCGGCCTGGTACTCGGCGCCGAAGGCGACGCGCACGATGGACGGGATTTCGTAATCGGGATCCGTCACGTCGACGTCGCCGAGGCCTTGCTGAGCGGACGAAGTGTTCGCCGCCTGAAGCGCTGTCGGGATGTTGACGCCGTCGAAACCGGTGAGCAGAGCCGGGTCGGTTTCGAAGACGGAGCCGATCGCGAGACCGTTGTTGGAGAAGGCGTTGGAGACCCAGACCGCCGGATCGCCGCCGGAGTAGAGACCGACGCCGCCCGTGAAGCGAAGACGTTCCGACGCCGTCCAGTCGAAGCCAACACGCGGCTGGATCAGGCTGAGGCCCTGAAGGTTGGTATCGTTCGGGAAGCCGCTGCGGCCCTGGAAGGCGGTGTTCAGCGCTGGTTCCGCGTCGGCGGAGTACCAGTCGTAGCGCAGGCCGAAGGTGGCGAGGAAGTCCGGATGGAGCTGCCAGTCGTCCTGAACGTAAATTGTGTTGAGAACGCGATCCCAATCGGCGGCGGCGTCTTCGGCGATGTTCGACGGGGCGTTGCGATAGAAGACGTTCGCCGGAACCTGAGCTTCGAGATCGGCGATCGAATTGAACTCGGCGACGCCGTTCGATGCGAAAACGAAGAGGTTGAAAACTTCCAGATCGTCGCGCTCGTAGCCGAACTTGAAGAGGTGATCACCGGCCTGGTATTCCGCTTTCGTTTTGATATTCAGGACTTCCGTCTGCAGACGGTTGGCGTGGCGGAACTGTTCCGTACCCGCAAAAACAGTGCCTCCGCCGGCGGTCATGATCTCGAACTGAGCGAAGTTGTCGGCGCCCAGCGTTTCCGGGGCCGATTGCTGCTTCTTGTAGGAGATGCGGATTTCCGAAGAAAGCTGATCCGTCCAGTCGGAGAAAAGGCGACCGGAATAGGTGCGCAGCTTTTCATTCTGATTGTACCAGAAACCGGCGAAGCTGAGCATGTCGTCGGTGGCGTCGAGCTCCGGCAGGGACAGACGGTTGGAGTTCGTATCCTGAACCGTGAACTCAAAACGCTGGCCGTCCGTGATAATGGCGTCGATTTTGCCGAAGAACGAACGGTCGACCGGCGCAATGCTCGTCGAGAAGCCCAGCGGATCATAGCCGTAGATGCTTTGCAGCGCCGTGGATATGGCGTCGATGTCGCCCTGCGTGATCCCCGGAGCTTCGTTCGGCAAGCCCGAACCGAGCGGGCCGTCATTGATTGCTGCGCCGACGGTTTCGAAGCGTTCCGCGCCGAACAGGGCGAAGACGCGGTCCTTGATGATCGGCCCTGAAACGAAGCCGCCGTATTTTAGTTCGTAAGGATCCTCAGCGACGGTGATTTCGCCGTCTTCCAGGCTTTCGCCGGCGAGGCCTTCAGGGCTCCAGTCGACAAAACCGCGCCCGACGATCTCATTTGAACCCGAACGCGAAACGACGTTGATGTTGCAGCCCGTGAACTGACCGTATTCAACGTCGAACGGCGCGATCTCGACGGCGATCTGTTCGGCGACGTCGAACGGAAACGGCAGACCCTGCGTCGGGTAGCCGTTGGCGTTCAGACCAAAGTCGTCGTTCTGGCGCACGCCGTCGACGGTCAGCGAGTTCGAACGGTTCGAGGAGCCGACGCAAAAGATGCCGTCGCCGAAAGTCTCGTCGATCACGATGCGCGGATCGACGCGAATGATGTCCTTGATGTCGCGATCGATCGTCGGCAGCGAGTTGATGTCCTTGAGATCAAAGGTCGCGGACGGACCCGTGGCGACCTGAACGACGTTCGCGGCGGATGCGGTGACGACGATCTCGTCCGCCACGGCGGCCGACTGCAGCGCGACGTTGACGGTCGACGCATCACCCAGAAAGACGCGAACGTTCTCAACGGTCTGGGCCGCGAAGGCGTCTGCGTTGATGGTGACGACATACTCGCCGGAAACCGCCAAGCCGCGGGCTGAAAACACGCCGCTGTCGCCGGTGACTTCAGTGCGCGTCGCGCCGGTGCGCGTGTTCGTGATTGTGACGCGCGCGCCGGAGACGGCGGCGCCGGTCTCGTCGGCGACGACGCCGCGGATGGAGCCCGTCGTTTCTTGCGCGCAGACGATCGCCGGAACCGACGACGTCGCCACGGCCGCTGCGCTGGCGGCCAATAATTTCCTGAACTTCATGTAAATCCCCGAGTTGAGCAAATGTCCCACTAGCAGCCCCGCGCGGGCGCGTTCGCCGCAGCGCACCCTTAGTCTCACAAGGCAACACTTTTGCGACAGCTATTTGTCATTGTTGTAACGATGCGCGTTCGCGCCAATAATGGTTTCCCGTGAAGCAGAATTGCCACGATCCATTATTGCGCACTTATTGCGCTAAAGAGAAAAATACCGATTGCGGCGTTGTCGCGAAGCGGACCCGCCCGCGGGCTACATTCGCTCCGGGGGCTCCATGCCCAGCAGGGAGAGCGTCGTCTCCAATTGTCGACCGGCGGCCGTGACGAGGGCGAGGCGCGAGGCGCGCCGCGCCGAAACCGGTTCGTCGACGATCCGGCAAGCGGCGTAGAATTTCGAAAAGCGCTGCGCGAGGAGGTAGGCGTGTTCGCAAAGGAAATGCGGCATGCGTTTTCCGTAAGCGGAGCGAACGGCGTCGCCGAAGGCGGCGAGCGCGAGAGACAGCTCCCGTTCTTCAGGCGTTGAAGGGAGTATTTCGCCGACCGCGCCGGCCCCGGCCTCCTCGGCGCGGCGCAGGACCGAGCGCACGCGAACGCACGCGTACAAGAGGTACGGGCCGGTCTTGCCTTCAAAGGCGGTGAAGCGATCAATGTCGAAAATGTAATCCGCGGTTCGCTGGTTGGAGAGGTCGGCGAATTTCAGCGCGGCCACGCCGACCCGGTGGGCGACGTCGGCGATCTCGTCTTCCGTAAAGCCCTCGGCCAGCCCCGATTCCGACAGCCGTTCACGGGCGCGCGCGTCGATCATGGCGATCAGGTCGCGCAATTTCAGAACGCCCCCGGCGCGGGTCTTGAAAGGCTTTCCGTCGGGGCCCTGCATGGTGCCGAAACCGAGATGCTCGAGGCCGGCTTCATCGAAGTAGTCCGCCGCAGCAGCCGCCCTGAAAACCTGTTCGAAATGCAGGGCCTGTCTGTTGTCGACGACGTAGAGCATCCGGTCGGGGCCGATCGCGCGCACGCGGTCCAGAATCGTCGCAAGGTCCGTCGCGTGGTAGCCGACCGCGCCTTCCGAATTGAACAGAATGAACGGCGGAACTTCCTTCTTGTCCGCCTCGCGCGCGACCCGAATGATCTTCGCGCCGTCAGACGCCTCGACAAGACCTTTCGCCTCAAGGTCGGCGACCATCTCCGCGATCAGCGCGTCCGCGTCGGCCTCGCCCTTCCAGAGATCGAACGTGACCCCGAGGTCCGCGTAATTGGTCCGCATGGCCGCCACGGAAAGATCGACGAAGTGGCGCCACAGCGCCCGGTAGCCCGGCCGTCCGTCCTGAAGCGCCTTGGTTGCCTTTCGCGCCTTGTCCGCGCGGACGGGGTCTTCTTTGCAAGCCGCCGAGGCCGCCGGGTACATTTCCTCAAGATCCTCAAGGCTGATCGGCGGCGCTTCGGGAAACGGGCCTCGGGCGTCGGGGTCGAAATAGGGAAGCGTCGGCGAACGCAGCTCCAACTCCGAAATGAGCTGGCCCATCTGCAGGCCCCAGTCGCCGAGGTGAACGTCTGAAACGACCTCGTCGCCGACGAAGCGCATTAGCCGTTTCAGGGTTTCTCCGATAATCGCCGAGCGCAAGTGTCCGACATGAAGCGGCTTGGCGACGTTCGGCCCGCCATAGTCCA
>CAZBOC010000054.1:0-13168 GCA_964493225.1 uncultured Caulobacterales bacterium
GGCCCCGCCGTCGCATCCGTTGACGGCGCATGCTCCCCGCCAGCAGGGCCCGCAGAGCCGGCGAGGGCGCGGTCGTCGGAAGGCGTCGGCCCGCCCTCCCCCGCCGGCGCGTCGAACCGAGGGGCGCCCGCCGGCTCGCGCTCGCGCGCCTCGCCAGGCAATGCACGCGCGCCGGCGGACGGGACCCTCGCGGGGCGGATCTTCTGATCGTCGTCTGAGGTCGGCCGGGCGACATTCTCCGCCGCCAGATCGGCCGCCACGGCGGCCACCACGTCGGCGTTCACCTCATGGCGCTCCTCCAGCGAACAGTAGAGAAGAATGCGGTTGCAGAGCTTGTTGACCTTGCGCGGCACGCCGTCCGTTTCGCGGTGGATCCTCTGAAAGGCGCCCTCGCTGAACGCCGGATCGCTGGTCCAGCCGACTACGGACATTCTGTGTTCGATATAATTCTTGGTCTCGTCAAGGCTCAAGGGCTCGAGGTGATAGGAGGCGATGATGCGCTGGCGCAGCTGCTCCATGCTCGGCGCGGCGAGGAGCGGCCGGAAATCCGGCTGGCCGACGAGAAACACCTGGAACAGCGGCGTGCCGTCATAGTCCATATTTGACAGCACGCGGAGCTCTTCGAGGGTGGGGACCGGCAGGTTCTGCGCCTCGTCAATGATCAGGAGGACGCGTTTTCCATGGTTGAGCTGGTCGAAGAGGAAATCCTCGAACGCCTCGATGTTCGCCGTCCGCCCCTCGCCCGACGGGACGACGCGAAAGGCGGAAAGGACGTGCGAGAGGAGATCACCGGCCTGAAGGTTGGGCGTCAGCAGATGCGCCGCCGTGATGCGCGAGCGGTCGAGCTGGTCGAGAAGATGGCTGATCAGCATGGATTTTCCGGCGCCAATTTCGCCGGTGATCACGATGAAGCCTTCCGCCTGACGCAGACCGTAATGCAGATAGGCCATGGCCTTGTTGTGGGTCCGGCTGCCGAAAAAGAACCGCGGATCGGGGTTCAGCTTGAAGGGCGGTCCGGAAAAACGAAAATACTCTTCATACATACTAAAAATCCAATGTCAGGCCCGCCGTGAAGGTGTTCTCTTTGAACTCGAAATTTTCCTCGGGGGAAAAGCGCTGCGTGCGCGAATACTCGCCGAACACCGCGACGTTCCTGTAAAGCCGGTAGGTCGCGCCCACACGTCCGCCGATCGTGTCGGACACGTTGTTGAGAATCGTCGCCCCGCCGCAGGCCGCTTCCGCGTCGAAACCCGGAATGCTGGGATTGAAGCCGAAAAGAACGGGCTGTTCGATGCAGCGCGCCACATCGATCGAGGTGTCCGCGCGGCGGTAGAAAATGTCGCCATAGGCCGCGAGATTACGCGAGAGATTGCGGGAGACGTTCAGCGATGCGCCGACGGTCTCGTTGGCCCTGAAGCCGAAATCAGTGTCCTGATAATTGGCCGTGAAAGAGACGCGCGTGCGCTCGAAGGAGCCGTTGAGGCGCACGAAAGCGTCATTCGATGCGCCAATGCCGATGGACTGGGCGTCGAGACGGCCGCCGCCGAAATCGGTCGCGCGGTCGATCACGGCGTCCGCCGACAACGCGTCGCCTTCGCGCAGCCTTTCGGCGAAAGCGAGCGTTTCCTGCTGCAACGAACGGAACCGGCGGCTGATGAATTGCGCGCGCGTCTGGAAGGTCCGGCTGGCCCCGGCCTGAAGCAGGAAGCGCGGCGAGATCTCGTATGAAATGGCGGCGTCGATGAAATCATCGTCGTATCGTCGGCCGTATTCGATGCGCGCCTCGGTGCGCCGGCCTGGCCGGGCGGTGAAGCCGGCCCGCCAGAAGAAGCCCGAGAGCGCTTCGTCGTCGAATAGTTCGGCAGGCTCGAACGTAACCGTCCCGTCGGGATTGACGACCGCCCGAACAGCGTCGGTTTCCGTTTCGATTTCGTCGTAACCGACCGCGCCGCTGAGCGCGAACCGGCGGTTGAGGGCGTATTGCGCCTCGCCGGTCAGCGATCCCTGGCGGTAATCGAAGGTCGCGGCGACGCCCCCGTCCTCGACGGTGTCGTTGCCATAGGCGCTGAGGGTGAACTGAAGCCGGTCGAACAAGGCCCCGCTCTGGTACGCCGCCAGCACTTCATGGGTGCGCGAATCATTCAGAAAGCCGCCGCCGAAATTCTGGAGCGCGGTTTCCTCGTCAATGAAGACCTGGGAATAGCGATAGCGCAGCTCGCCGATCGACTGGTTCGGGAAGCGGTGATAGACATTGGGGCTGAGCGCGAAGCTGTGCACGTTCGCCTGCTCAGCGCGCGCGGCGTTCCGATTTGCGGAAAAGCGCGCATTGTCGCCGACAAGCTGGCGCGAGGTCTGGCCGGCGATGTCGAGAAAAACCCAATCGGGAACGGCCGTGATCGTCCCGGCCCCTCCGATATCCTGATTGACCCGAAAATTCTGGTCCGACGTGGTCACCGTCGGCGTGCCGTCGATGGTCTGAATGACGCGGATGCCGTCGCCGTCCGTGAGGTATGAGAAGTCGACATCACCGTCGATGACGCCGGTGAAGCGCCGGTTGGAGACAATCGCGCTGGCGTTGAAGAGCGTCGAGAGGATAAGGTCGTCGCGCGCGAAGTCATCGGGAGCGAGCTCGATATTGTCGGTATACGTCACGCGCGGGCTGACGCTCGCCGCATAGCCGAAATAATCGGAGCGGAATCGCAAGGGCGCGGACGGCGTCGTGATCTGGGCGAGCGCGCTCGCTGCGCTGGCGCTGAGGGCTGAAACCACCAGCAAGGTCCGCGTCGCAAAGAGTCTGTTAGCCGCCATGCGTCCTATCCTTGTCCCCTGCCGCCCCGGAGCGGCCCCCCGCGCCTTCGTCCGGGATGTTTTCATAACGTTCGTAAGATCCATAATGGGTTCCGCCGCCGGGGAGAAGACACCGATTGAGGACGAGACTGACGTTCGGATTGACGTCGAGCAGCTCGTCGAGGGCGGCGGCGACGGCCGGCTCGGGCGTCGCATCGGCCTCCACGACGAAGACGATTTCGTCGACATGGCGCGCCAGGATCGCCGCTTCGGCGGTCGCAAGGACCGGCGGGGCGTCGAGGATGATCAGCCGCTCCGGCGATGCGGTGGACAATCCGACGAAGAATTGCTGCGCCTCGGGGGACGCGAAGAGTTCGCCCGCGCGGGCGACGGGCGCGCCCTCGCGCAGGACTTCAAGTCGCGCGCCCTCGGCGGCGAGCGCCGTTTCGCGCGGCGTCCGCGATCCGCCGAGAATGCAGTCGGTCAGACCCGGCCCGTCGGCGATCCCGAGATGGGCGCGCACTTTGGGCCTCGGCGCGTCGGCGTCGGCGAGGAGCACGTCGATTTCCTCCTCGAGCGCGAGGCTGAGGGCGAGGTTGATCGCGGTGTAGGTCTTGCCCTCGGCCGGCCGTGTCGAGGTGACCATGACCAGGTTCCGTCTCCGGCCGGCCCGCCTCGCGAGCCGCGCATCGGCGGACTGCGAGAAGAAACCAAGGCGGCGCAAAAGCCGGCGCTTGATCACGCGAAGTTCGAGCGCGAGCGCGGACGAGCGCGCGGCCGGGGCGTAGAAGCCGTTCGCGCGCAGCGCTTCGAAATCAATGCTGAAGGTCTCGCGGCGGAGAGGAGCCGGCTCGACGGGCCGCAGGCTCTCGGACGCCTCGCGGCGGCGCATGTTGTCGACCGCTTTTTCAATCAGTCCCATCGCAGGCTCCTGGGACCGAAAACCGCGGCCTCGCCGCCGGCGGAAGCCTCGGCGACAACGCCGCCGGGCAGGCGAAAAACCTCCCAGTAGATATAGCCGCCGGCGACCGCGAGCAGCGCCACGCAGGCCGCGGACAACTTGACGACGTCCGCGATGCGCGTGCGCCGGCCGAATTGCGACGGCGCCTCGCTGATGGCGCCGAGCACGGGCAGGCCGAAGGCTTCCTGCAGTTCGCTCGTCTGGGTGTAGGTCTTGTCGATCAGGGTCAGCGCGAGCGCGCCCGCGGCGCCGACGCCGAAAGCGACGACCACGGAGACGAGGATCAGCAGGAGCCGCGGCGGCGACACCGGTTTGAAGGCGCGCCTCGGGCGCTCGAGCACATTGTATTCGACACCCTGGGCGCCCGGCCCGAGGAAGGTTGTCAGGTCGAGCCGGTCGCGGCTTTCGACGAGGTCTTCATAGCTTTTCTGGGTCTGTTCATAGTCGCGGATGATCCGCTGCAGATCCGCCTCGACCCCCGGCGCCTGGGCCAGCGTGAAGGCGAGCGCCTCCAACTCGCCGGTGAGTTTTTCCTCGCGCTCCTCGAGCGCCGCGACTTCGTTGCGAGCCGCGCGCAATTCGTTGCGCAGGCGCGTATAGGCGGGGTTGTCGGGAAGGGCGTCGTCGCCGGCCTTTTCAAGCTCGGCGATGCGGGCGGTCAGACCGGCGATGTCCGGATGGTTTTCCCGGTACTGACTGCGCAGCTGCGCGAGCTGCACTTTCAATTCGTCGAGCTCCTCGCCGGAACTTGTGCGCGGCGTTGTCGCGAGCATCGTCTGGAGCGTGGCGACATTTCGTTTGGCGATCGCGATCGAGTCGCCGAGGCGCGAGATATTGTCCTCAAGCTGCTCGCGGTTGCGCTGGTTGCCCGATGCGACGGCGAGTTCGGCCGCATGCTCGCGCCGGAAGCGCGCGACTTCCTGGTCCTTGGCGGCGAGACGGTCCTCGAAGCGCTCGATCTGCAGCTCGAGCTTGCGTCTGGCGTCTTCGTTCTCCTGAAGGCTGGCGCCGAGATCCTGTTCGATGAATAGGTCGAGGACGGCTGCGACCACGTCGCGCGCGACTTCGGGATCGCCGAAGGAGTAGCGGATGTCGAAATACATCGGCTGCGGAGAGTTGATCCTGATCTCGCTCGCCACCCAGTCGACCATTTCGGCCATCTTCATCTCGCGCTGGAGCGGCGCGGAGGCATCGATCAACTTGTCGAAGCCGGAGCGGTATATGATCTCCTCGACATTCGGCCGCGTCAGGAGCGCGCGCTGCATGACCTCGACCCGACGTTCGTAATCCGGTCGCGCCGTAACGTCGCTCATGACCGGCTCGAGAATGTTCTCAGTCTGCACGAAAACCTGGGCGCGCGCTTCGTATTTGTCGGGGATCAGCCAGATCACCAACCATCCGAGCAGGGCCGTCAGCCAGGCGAGCGCGACGACCAGCCAGCGCCGCCGCCAGAGCCCGACGCCGTAGCGCACGATCGGCTGAGGCAAGTCACATAAGTTCAGCACGCAACGCCCTACCTTCAACCAGCTCCCGCGTCCGCGTCCTAGAAGACGCTTTCCGGGATCAGAATAACATCGCCCGGAAGAACCGGCACGTTCGCCGAGATGTTCCCCTTGCGGATCAGGTCGTCCAGCCGCAGGCGATAGGATTGGCGCTCGCCTCCGCCGTAGCTGCGGATCAGGACCGCCTTGTTGCCGGCGGCGAATTCCGTCAGTCCGCCGACGGCGACCATGACGTCGAGAACCGTGAGACCGGACGTGTGCGGCAGCGCCGTCGGCTGCTGGGCTTCGCCGAGAACGCGCACCTGTTGGTCGAATTCGCCGATGAAGTTGCTGACCAGCACTGTTACTTCCGGGGACTTTACATATTTCCGCAAGGCGCCCTCAAGATCGCCTGCGAGCTGCGACGGAGATTTTCCGGCCGCCACCATGTCCTCCACGAGCGGCGTCGAAATGCGCCCGTCGGGCCGCACCGTGACGTTGGTTGAAAGCTCCGGCGCGCGCCATACGAAAATCTCGAGCTGGTCGAGCGGGCCGATCAGGTAGTCGGGGTTGTTCTCCGCGACTTGTTCAACCTCGGTCGGCGCGGCGGGAAGTTGTTCGCCCCCGAGAAAATTCGCGCCCGCGCACGCAGCGAGCGTGAGGCCGGCGATAACCGCGGCGGCGAAGCGCGTCAGCCCAGAAAAACCTGTCATAGATATCCCTCAAATCCGGTTGATTTCGTCATCGTCAGCTTGCTTACCAGAACGCGCGCGCCTTTTCTCCAAGGAATTAGCAATTCCTTTGCCATCACGCGGCGGATCCACCGCGCGTCCGGAAGGATTAGCTGTCTGATTCGCCCGCGGCCTGACAGGCCGGAGCCGATCCCCGGAAACACGCCATGCGGTAAGCGCCGGCGGCGGGGGCCCCGCTCTCCTGCAGCGCCAGCGCATAGGCGAGGGCTTTTTCCGGATCGCGAGGGTCCCGCTCGAAAGCGCGCCGGGCCGTCTCCACGCCGGCGCCCGGCCCGGCGGCGCGCGGATCGGGCGCAGCGGGCGCCGGGCTGTCGGCGGCAAGGCTCTGCAATGCGGAGCTGACGGCGGCGGTGCTGTTGCGGCGCTGGATCTCGAGCAGCAGCGACCGGGCGGCCGACTGCCGCGAGAGCGCGACCATCGCATCAACGTAATTCGCGACGCGCGCCGGGTCCTCGGGATCGGCCAGCATCGCCGCGCGGCGCGCGCGCGCCGCATCGTTCAGGAGCCCCGCCCGTTCGAAGAGTTCGCCGGCCAAGGGCGCGTCGGGCGCGCGGGCCCCCGCGGTCTCGGCGAAGGCGCGCAGCATCTCGGCCTCGCCGGCCAGCCCCAGAAGGCTGGCGTAGAACAGCGCATCGGGCGGCCTCGCGATCAGCCGCGGCGCGAGCGGTTCAAGCCGCCGGCGCGCGCCGTCCGCGTCGCCGGCGGCGTATCGCACGCGGGCGAGGAGAAGCGCCGCCTCCGTATCGTCGGGGCGCGCCTCCAAGCGGCGTTCCAGGCGATCCGCCGCTGCGCCGAAGGCCCCGTCGCGAACATCGGCAACGGTCCGCCACTCGAGCGCGGCGCGAAAGTCAGGGGCGGCGTCCAGCGCGCGGTCGAGACGCCCCGCAGCGGCGCGCGCGCAGGACCGGGTGAGGGATCGCGCGCCGATCAGCGTAAGGAGGACAGCGTCAGCCTCATCGGCAGGCGCTCGCGCGCTGCATGGGTCCTGTCGCCCGCTCGCCAGCGCGATCCTTTGCGCGTAGCCCCGGCGGGCTCGGACGCTTTCGAAAGGACGCCCAAGGAGGACCTCGACGGCCGTCGTGAATTCGAGCGGGGCCGGGCGCGCGCCGGCGTCGGAGACGATCCCGTGCGCCGCGTCGAGGTTCCCCGCCATCATCTGCGCGGCGTGAAGGCGGTAGGCGCCGAGGGAGCGATCCGCGGCTTCGAGCGCCTTCGCCGCCGCGACGGCGACGGCGGCCTTACCCTCCCCGGCCGCGATCACGGCCAGCAGGTCGAGGGCGAGCGTGTCGCCCGGCGCGCGTTCGAGATAGCCCAACGCGGCGGCCCGCGCCCGCGCCTCGTCCCCGGCGCGCCAGTGCAGCGCCGCGAGCCGCAGGGGACCGCGCGGTTCATGTTCGAGCCAGGAACGCGCCAGTTCGATTGTCCGCGAAAGCCCCTGCGTCTCGCCCGCCTTCGCGTCGATAAGCGCGCGCAGATAGGCGCCCTCCGGATCCCGATAGGCTTTCCCGCGGCCGTCGCGCGGCGCAAGGCGCCGCCGCCTCGCCTCAAATCGACTTTGGGCCGCGGCGAGATCGCCCTTTCGCAGGGCCGCCTCAATCCGCATGGCCGCAACGCGCGCCTCGGCCGCGCCGGCCTCGCCCGCGCGACGCGCCGCCGAAACGGCGAGATCGGCGTCGTTCCCATCGAGGGCCATGCGGGCCCTGAAGAGCCAGGCCTCGGGCGCATGAGCCGGGCTCAGGCGGATGACGGCGTTGGTCAGGGCCTTCGCGCGCTCCGCATCGCCCCGCCCATAGGCCGCCCGCGCGAGAATGAATTCCGCGGCCGGACGGCTTTCGCGGACCTCCAGGAGCGACTGCGCCTCCTTCTCGGCGCGAGCGAAATCATGAACCCGCAACAGCGCTTCGACCCGATAGAGCCGCAACTGCGCGGATGGCCGGGCCGCATCCCGGACGGCTTCAAGCACGCCGTAATAGTCCCCGGAGGCGTGCAGGGCGCGCACAAGCCGGAGGCGGTTCTCCGCGGTCGGATCGATCCGGTGCGCCGCACGCAGGGTTTTCGCCGCTGCACTGTGGGCCCCGGCCTCGTAAAGCGCCGCGCCCTGTTCAGCCGGCGTCACACCGGCGCCGCGTCGCGAGCCGTCTCCGAAATCAATCGCTCCCAACGCCGCCGCAATGATCAGGATGCAGACCGCGCCGCCCGCAGCGAACTGGCCGGCCGCACGGATGCGGCGGACATCTTTGAACGTCGATCCGCCGAAAGCGGCCATTGCGCGCCCTAACTCCTATTCGTTCGCCGCCGCGCCTTTCCCTCGCGGGAGGCGGCCTCTGCGCAACGCGCCGGGCGCGCGCCGCCTGATCACAGCTAGCGGCTGCCGACGCCGAACAAGGCCACCCTGATGGTCAGGAACACGATCAGCAGATCCATGAAAACGGAGAAGTGTTTGATGTAATGGAGATCGAACTGCAGCTTCCTGCGCGCATCTTCGACCGACGCGCCGTAGACATATTTGACCTGCGCCCAACCGGTGATCCCCGGCTTCACGAGATGGCGCAGATGATAATGGGGAATCTCCCGCTCGAGCAACTCTACGAATTCAGGGCGTTCAGGACGCGGACCGACGAAGCTCATCTCGCCCCTTAGCACGTTGATCACCTGCGGGATTTCGTCGATCCGCAGTTTGCGTATGACCTTGCCGACACGCGTCACCCTCAGGTCGTTCTTGGCCGCCCAGCGCGCGCCGTCTCGCTCCGCGTCGCGCACCATCGACCGGAACTTGAATATCTCGAAAACGCGTCCGTTAAGCCCGACCCGGCGCTGGCGGTAAAACACCCCGCCAGGCGTATCAGCCGCGATCGCGGCCGCGGTGACGGCGAGGAGCGGCGCGGCTGCGATGAGCAGTCCGAGGGCGGCGGCGACGTCGAACAGACGCTTCAGGCTGCGCGCGGCGAGGCTGTCGTTGGCGGCGGCGCGCGCAATAAGCTCGCGAGGCGACGCAGCGGCGAGATCGATCTGGTCGGCGGACCCGCGGGAGACGAAATTCGGCGTTCCCCCGCTCTCAGCTTGGCTGCGGGAGTTGAACGGCGGGACCGTCGTCGTTGGTCGGCGCGAAAAAGCAATCATCGCGATCGCGACGAAGCAACCTGCCAGAAACGTCGCGGCAACTGCGACCATGGACACAGCCGAAACCCCCGTACCACACTATCCCGCTCCACCTCGGCGGTGGTAGCGACGTCGCCTGACAAGCACAAGCCATGCCTTACAAATTGTAAAGGCGAAATCTTTCAGGTTTTCGCCGAATACTGGCGACAAAGGCCATTTTGAAACCTGCAGATGATATGTTCTGCGTGGCGCGCGCCATACCAGCAGAGCAGCGCACATACGCCCCGGGCAATGGCCCGCAGCGGCGTCGCGTTCAGATCAGAAAAGACGCAACGCCCGCCGCGATCCCCCAGAGAAGCGCCGACGCCGCGATCCATATGAGCCAGCAGACGGCGCGGGGCAAGGGCTGGTCGTCGCCGCCGACGATGTCGAGAACGCCGCCGGCGCCGGAAGCCTTTTCGTTAATCTCGTCGACGATCATCGCGGTTACCAGTAGCGCAGCGCGGAGTCTAACGCGCCGCGTGTTAACAAGCTGATACCGCCACTCTCACGCTGCTGAACCGCACTTTCAATTTGGTAACGAAAGAAATATCACGGCGTTAACCATCGACTTATCACCGCCCCGGAACTTGAGGCCGTATTCCTCCCGGGTCGGAAAAACTCCGCGGCGGGCACGGGCTTTGCGACGCCCGAAGCCCGAAAGAAAGCCTGGAGATCGCTGGGGCGGCGATGAAAATCCTGACGCTGACGACGCTTTATCCAAACGCATCGACGCCGAACCACGGCGTATTCGTTGAAAATCGGCTGCGCGCGTTTCGCCGGGTCTCCGGAGCCGACGTCAGGGTCGTCGCCCCCGTCCCCTTCTTTCCCTCATCGCATCGCCTTTTCGGCCGCTACGCGGATTTCGCGGCCGCGCCGCTGAGGGAGACGCGCCACGGCGTTGAAGTCCGCCACCCACGTTACGCCATCCCGCCCAAGATCGCGATGACATACGCCGCTTCAGCGCTCGAGCGGTGCTTTGCAAAAAGCGTTGAGAGACTCCTCGGCGAAGGCTGGGATTTCGATCTTGTCGACGCGCATTATCTTTATCCTGACGGGGTCGCCGCCGCGCGGGTCGCTCGTCGCCTCGGCAAGCCGCTTTTCCTGACCGCGCGCGGCACGGACGTAAATCTCATTCCGAAACATCCCCGACAGCGCGCAATGATCCTGCAGGCGGTGCGCGACGCGACGGGCGTGTTCTGCGTCGCCCGCGCGCTGAAGGAGGAGCTCATCCGCCTCGGCGCGCCGGCAGAAAAAATAAGCGTCTTGCGCAACGGCGTTGATCTCACGCTTTTCCGCCCGCGAGATCGGAACGCGGCCCGCGCGGCGCTCGGCCTCGGCGAAGGTCCCGTCATCGCAAGCGTCGGCCATCTGATCGACCGCAAAGGGCACGACGTCGTGATCAGGGCGCTGGCGCTCATGCCGAACGCGAGCCTTGTGATCGCCGGCGAGGGCGAAATGCGTCGCGAGCTTGAGAGGCTGGCCGCCGGTCTCGGCCTCGGAGGTCGCGTGCGATTTCTCGGCGCTGTGCCGCATGCCGATCTTTGCGACATCTACAGCGCCGCCGACGCGCTTGCCCTAGGCTCGTCGCGCGAAGGCTGGCCGAACGTGCTTCTCGAAGCCATGGCCTGCGGCGCGCCGGCCGTCGCCGCGCCGATCTGGGGCTGCGGCGAAGTCATCGCCGCGCCCGCAGCCGGCCGGCTGGCGGCGGACCGCTCGCCCGAAGCCTTCGCCGCGGCCCTTCAGAAGATCCTCGCGGCCCCGCCCGGACGCGCGGCCACCCGTCGCTATGCGGAGCGCTTTTCCTGGGCGGAGACGGCTGAAGCGATGACCGGGGCGTTTTCGCGCGCCATCGACGAGCATCGCCGAACGAGGCCCGTGGTGAAGCCGCTGCGCATCGGCCCCGCCGCCCCGGCGGCGCCCAGAATGCTCGTCACCGTGGATACGGAGGAAGCCTTCGACTGGAAAGGCTTCGAGGCGAACCGCCACAGCATCTGCCCGCCCGAAGATATCGACGCCTTCCAGCGCATCTGCGTCGAATTCGGCGCAAAGCCGATCTACTTTCTCACCCATCCGGTCATCGACGACCCTGAAAACGCGGCCTATTTCGCGCGGCTTCACGCCCATGGCGCGGGCGAGCCCGCGATCCACATGCACCAATGGGTCAATCCGCCGGACAGCGGCTACAGCGGCGAGTTTTACTCCTTTCAGATGAACCTGCCCGCTGCGCTCCACCATCAAAAGCTGACGGCGCTGCAAACGGCGTTCGCGCGCGCCTTCGGGTTTCGCCCGCGCGCCCATCGGGCCGGGCGATACGGCATCGGGCCCCGGAATTACGCGGACCTCGCCGCCGCTGGGATCCGGCACGATTTCAGTCCTTCGCCGGCCTTCGACCAGTCGGCGTCGGGCGGCCCGGACTTCTCCGGCATGTCGAACATGCCGTTCGCCGTGAACGGCGCCGGGGGGACGGTCTTCGTAACGCCGGTCCCCGGAGCGCGCGCCTTCATCGGCACAGGGCGTTTTTTCGGTCAGAACTCGGCGGCGCCGGGGCTTCACTTCGTCAAGGCCAAGCCTCCTCCCCTGTCGGTTCCGGGAAGACTCTCCTGCGAAGGCATGACGCTCGGCGAGATGAAGGGGCTGACGCGCAAACTGCTGCGCGACCGCATACCCGTCCTGACCTTCAGCATCCATTCGACCTCGCTCAGCGCGGGGAAAAATCCCTATGCGCCTGACGCGAAAGCGGTCGCGCGCACGCTTTCACTGGCGCGCGACTATCTCGACCACTTCGCGAACGACCTGGGCGGAACTTTCATCACCCTGGACGACCTCGAAGCCCTCTATCATTGCTGAGCGGCCGCGGCGGGGTCTCATGCTTAACCGCGCGTTAATCGCCGCCGCCTAATTTCCGCCAAGACGTTGAGAGGAGCCTTTCGATGGAGCCCGTCGCGCTGTCGCGGATATTCTTCGGCCTCATCGCCGTTCTCGGCATGATCGGCCTTCTCGCCCTCGCCATGCGCAAGGCCCGGCTCGCCGTCGGCTCCCGCGGCCTTTCACGCGCGCGCCGCCTCGGTCTCGTGGAGACCATGGCCATCGACCCGCGCCGTCGACTCTCGATCGTGCGCTGCGGCGCGCGCGAGTATCTGATCATGACGGGACCAACGGGCGAGACGGTCGTCGACCGCGACCTGCCGCCGGCTGAAGCGCCGGAAACGGCGGCGTTGAAGGGCGCGCCGGCGAAGTCTTTCGGCGAGGCGATGCGAAAGCTCCAGGCCTTCGCGGGCGAGCGCGCGCCGCTCGAAGCGCGCCCCGCAGAGCGCAGCCGCGCACCCGGCGATACGGCCGACGCTGGGACCGGCCGGCCCGACGCCGCCGCGGCGTGAACACGAGCGCACGCAAGGGCTCCCCGCGCGTTCTGGGGCGGATGCGCCCGCCGCGCTGGTTCGCGCGCACCGTCGCCACGGCGTTCTTCACGGTGCTGATCGGCCTTCTCTCCGGCGCCGCCGCGGCGCAGTCGCTGACGTTCGACATCGCAGGCGAAACCAGCTTTTCAGGGCGCATCGTCCAGCTCGTCCTGCTGCTGACGGTTCTCTCCCTTGCGCCGTCGATCCTCATCATGATGACCTCGTTTATCCGGATCGTGGTGGTTCTTTCGCTCCTGCGCACCGCGATCGGCGTCCAGGCGAGCCCGCCCAATCCGGTCATCATCTCGCTCGCCCTGTTTCTGACCGCCTTCGTCATGGCCCCGACGCTCTCCGAGGCCTACGCCGAGGGGATCGCGCCTTTCATGAATGAAGAATTGCCGCTCGACGAGGCCTTTCCGAAGGCCGCCGCCCCGGTGAAGACCTTCATGCTGGCGCAGACCCGGGAGAAGGATCTTGCGCTCTTTGCAGACATGGCCGAAACCGCGCTCGAGAGCCCTGAGACCGCGCCGCTGCACATCATCACGCCCGCCTTCATGATTTCCGAATTGCGGCGGGCCTTCGAAATCGGCTTTCTGATTTTCATCCCCTTTCTGATCATCGACATGGTGATCTCCTCGATCCTCATGG
>CAZBOC010000055.1:0-9595 GCA_964493225.1 uncultured Caulobacterales bacterium
GTTCGCGCCCGCCTCCCGGGCCCGGCTCAGCGCCTCGGCGACGCCGTCCCGCCAGGTGTCGGGGCGGGCGATGTCCAGCACGACGCCCGCATCGTCCGCCCGAATTTTCCGCGCCACGGCTCCGGCGGGATCGCCCAGGAAAAGCGCCGGCCGCGCCACGGCGCGCACGCCGTAATATTTCGACGGGAAAATGAGCGCTTCGCAGGGCGGCGAAAGGGTTATCAGGTGCAGGTCCGCCGCGGAAAGACTTTCACTCAACCGATTGATCGGCTGGTAAGGCCTGAAAATCACGCTTCCCGGCGGACCGTCGCTCGCGGCGGCGCGGACCATGTCGAAGCCGGCGCCGCCCCCGATGAAGAGCCAAACGATCCCGGGCAGATCGAGCGTGCGCCTCACGAGTTCGGCGACGCGCGCGGGTTCATGGGCCCGACCAAGATTGCCCGAATAGCCGATGACGGTCCTGCCGGTAAGCCCCCAGCAGGTGCGAAGCGCGTTCTCGCCGGGCGCGACGGGCCGCAGCGTCTCCTCGCACCAGTTTTCAATGGTCGCGACCTTGTCTTTCTCGACGCCCTGCGCGCGCACGTAGCCGGCCATGGCCTCGCTCAACGTGACGTTGAGGCTCGCCCCCTTCAGCGACGCGTTTCTCGCGCCGGCGAGCATTCTGCCGACCGGCCCGCGCGCCCATCCCAAGCCGAGGGCCGCCGCGATTTCCGGGAAGAGATCCTGACACCAATTGACGAGTTTCGCCCCGCGCAATCGCGCCGCGATCCAGCACGCCACCGAGATCAGCGGCGGGTCGGTCTTCGCCAGGATGATGTCGCCGCGCCGGGCGAGGCCGACAAGGCGGACGAACGCCGAGATGTAGAAGGTGAAATAATCGACAGCGCGTGCGAGGATGCGCGCGCGTCCGAAACGCGTGCTCCACACGCGAACGACCCGCACGCCCCCCAGCACCTCGTCGAACGCGCAGGACGCGTCGCCGGTTTCATAGCGCAGCCGGCTCGTGACGACGACGACCTCGAAACCCGAAGCGGCCAGAGATTGCGCCAGATCCGTCAGCAACTGGCTCGTCGCGGAGATGTCAGGCCGATAAAAGCGATTGACAGCGATAATCTTCATGCAATCGGCTTCCAAAGCGCTTCCATTGCGCGGATAACTGGGATCGGCGATTTGAAATCAGTCCTTAGTGGGATTATCGCTCGAGTAAAGCAGCACCGCGAGGGAGACCGCAGATGAGCGAATTCAACGGCCGGCGATGTCGGGGCGCGCGCGCGTGACGGGAAAGACCGCGCTCATCACCGGCGTCACGGGCCAGGACGGCGCCTATCTGTCGGAATTGCTCTTGTCGAAGGGCTATGTCGTGCACGGCGTCAAACGCCGCTCGTCGTCCTTCAACACCGCGCGCGTCGACCAGCTCTATGTCGATCCCCACGAGCACGACACGCGATTCTTCATGCATTACGGGGACATGACGGATTCAACGAACCTGATCCGCCTCGTGCAGGACACGGCGCCCGACGAAATCTATAATCTTGCGGCGCAAAGCCACGTGCAGGTCAGCTTTGAAACGCCCGAGTACACCGCGAACGCCGACGCGCTGGGCGCGCTGAGGCTTCTCGAAGCGGTGCGGATCCTCGGCCTGGAGGACCGCGTACGATTTTACCAGGCGTCGACCTCGGAGCTTTACGGCCTCGTCCAGGAGACGCCGCAGACAGAGACCACCCCGTTTTATCCGCGATCCCCCTACGCGGCCGCCAAGCTTTACGCCTACTGGATCACGGTCAACTATCGCGAAGCCTACGGCATGTTCGCCGCCAATGGCGTTTTATTCAACCACGAGGGCCCGACGCGCGGCGAGACCTTCGTGACCCGAAAAATCACCCGCGCCGTCGCGGCCATTGAAAAGGGCCTGCAGAAGAGGCTCTATCTCGGCAATCTCGACGCCAGGCGCGACTGGGGGCACGCGCGCGACTATGTGGAGGGCATGTGGCGGATCGTCCAGCACCACAAGCCCGACGACTTCGTGCTGGCGACAGGCGAAACGCGCTCGGTGCGCGAATTTGTCGAATGCGCGTTCGGCGAAGTGGGCCGCGTGGTCCAGTGGGAGGGCGCGGGAGAAAACGAAACCGGCCGCGACGCGCGGACCGGCGAAGCGCTCGTCCGCATCGATCCGCGATATTACCGGCCGACGGAAGTCGATCTGCTGATCGGCGACGCCTCGAAGGCGGCGCGCGAACTGGGCTGGCGGCCGACCTGCGGCTTCGGCGACCTGGTGAGCGAAATGGTGCGCTCCGATCTTGAGGCCATCGAGCAGGAGCGCTGGCGACGGGACCTCGGCTCATGACAGCGCCGCTCTATGACCTGAAGGGCAAGC
Source organism: uncultured Caulobacterales bacterium (assembly GCA_964493225.1). Lineage (GTDB taxonomy): Bacteria > Pseudomonadota > Alphaproteobacteria > Caulobacterales > Parvularculaceae > JAJFFW01. The sequence goes on from CAZBOC010000055.1 coordinate 2,375, forward strand.
GCATCTTCGTCGCCGGGCACAAGGGCATGGTCGGGGCCGCCATCGTCCGGCGGCTCGCCGCGGAGGATTGCGAGATCCTGACCGCCGACCGGAGCGCGTTGGACCTGCGCGAACAGGCCGGCGTGCGGGCGTTTCTCAAGGACGCGCGGCCCGAGGCCGTTATTCTCGCCGCCGCGAAGGTCGGGGGCATCCTCGCCAATGATCGGTATCCGGCGGATTTTCTATATGACAATCTCGCCATCCAGACGAGCGTCATCGAAGCCGCGTATCGCCAGGGCGTTGAGAAGCTCCTTTTTCTCGGGTCGTCATGTATTTATCCGAAACACGCCGAACAGCCCATTCGCGAGGAGGCGCTGCTGAGCGGCCCGCTGGAGCCGACCAACGAGCCGTACGCCATCGCCAAGATAGCGGGCCTCAAGCTGTGCGCCGCCTATCGCCGCCAACATGGCGCTGACTTCGTCTCGGCGATGCCGACGAATCTTTACGGACCGGGCGATAATTTCGACCTGGAGACGTCGCATGTCTTGCCGGCGCTGATCCGCAAAGCCCACGAGGCCAAGGCCGCCGGGCGCGGCGCGGTCGAAATCTGGGGCACGGGAACGCCGCGACGTGAGTTCCTCTTTGTCGACGACTGCGCGGATGCGCTGGTTTTCATTCTGAAGCGTTTCAGCGCCGCCGAGCATATCAATGTCGGGGCCGGCCACGACATTTCGATCAGCGAGGCCGCCGAAACTGTCGCTCGGGTCGTAGGTTTTGACGGCGGCTTTCGTTTCGACACGTCGAAACCGGATGGCGCGCCGCGCAAGCTGATGTGCGACCGAAAACTTTCCACCCTCGGTTGGAAGCCAAGGACCCCATTAGCGGAGGGCGTTCGCCGGACCTATGAATGGTACCGGGAGCAGCTAGCGTAAATCGGGATCGGGCCGGAGAGGTTCAGGGACTGACAGGCTCTCGCTCCGGACGCTCGCCCTCGCCTTCGCCGGGCGCGGGTGGCGTCGGCTCTTCTTCACCGCCGCCGCCGGGACCTTCGCCTTCACCGCCGCCGCCGGGGCCTTCGCCTTCGCCGCCGCCGCCGGGGCCTTCGCCTTCGCCGCCGCCGCCAGCGCCATCGCCTTCGCCGCCGCCGCCGGGACCTTCGCCTTCACCACCGCCGCCGGGACGTTCTCTCTCGCGAAGTCGACGGATAAGTTCGATCAACCGGCGCGTTCTGCTGCTGGTTACAAACTCGATGGTCTCAGCGACGTCCGCATCAAGGGTCTCGTCGGTCGACCTCGCGGCCGACGCGGCTGCGTTCGTATCCCTTTCACCGGCGGATCGCCCGCGAAACGCCCCTATCCGTGTGCGGAACAGATCGGCGAGGAGTTCTTCGTCGCTTGGCTGGTCCTGCTCCGGCTCCTCGGCCTCGAAGGACACGGTTGTCGTCCTTTCAACAGGAAGCCCGACATTGAACACGGAGACGGTTTCATCAGAAACCGCCGCAGCGGGTTCTCGGACCACTTGGGCGCGGTTGCCCTCAATCAATACGGAGCGACCTTGCGCATGGGCCGCGCCGGAGAGGAACATCGCAAACGCCAACGCGACAACCCAATGGAGACTGCGCATAAAGAAACTCTCCCGCCTACTGCTTCCGTATGCTGCTGCTTAGCGGAAAAATCAAGGAAAATCCTTAAGCCTGAATTCTTGTCAACTGACCCTCACGCCGGCTCGACCGCTGTTTCGCCGACGAAATCGATGATCTCAACCGTTTCCCCTTCAATCCGGGCCCCTGTCAGAACGCCGCTCGCATGGGCCCCGGTGTCCAGTCCGAGCCTATTGGATTGGCGCCGCGCTTCGCGCTCGACGGAGTGGCCGTGGACGATGCAGGCCCCGTGGTCGGCGTCTGAGTTCAAAAATGTCGAGCGGATCCAGCGCAGATCCTTCGGCTTCTGCCTGTCCAGCGGAATTCCGGGCCGGATCCCGGCATGGACGAGGAGAAAATCTCCGAACCTTACGTAATCGAGTCCTGCCGCGAGGAAGTCGATATGGCGCGCCGGAACGGCGTCGAGAAGCGCGGCTCTCAATTCCGAAGGAGCGGCCCCCAGAAGCCGGCGGGGCGAAAGACCGTAGCTGGCGGCCGTGGCGACGCCCCCGAGGGACAGCCATTTTTCGAGGATTTCAGGCTTGCGGCGCAGGCCGCGGACGAGCATTTCCTCGTGATTTCCCATGATGTAGTGGATCTGCGCGCCCTGAAGCGAGAGGCTGAACGCGTACTCGACGACTTCCGAGGAGGAAGGCCCCCGATCGATCAGGTCGCCGAGGAAGACGACCGAAGTCTCCTTGGCCTCGCGTCCCTCAAGGTCGGCTTCGATCCTGGCCAGAAGGCCCTGCAGCAGGTCGAGACGGCCGTGGACGTCGCCGATGGCGTAACACCGCTTGCCCGCGGGCCCGGCGTGGGCGCGGCGCGGCGCAGGTCCGGCGCTTCCCCCAGCGCCCGGGTTCTGGCCCCCGCTTCGCTCGAACATTGCTCGCGTCATCCGAAGTCCTCGCTTCGCCGCCAGTCGGCGCCGCTTTGCAACCGGACCGCACGATACCGCGGCCCGATAGTTTCAAAACGGGCCTGAAATTCCTGTCAGACGGCCTGTAAGCCGGGTTCTGTACCCGCCGCGCGGCGAACCGCGCGGGGGCGACGACCATTCATCTGCGACGGCGCTTGCGCGACGCCTCAAGCAACCAACCCGGACAGCCTGAGCACGAAGACGATGCTCTCCCCGGCCCAGCCGGGGAACGGCGTCCCTATTCGGTCTTGCTCCGGGCGGGGCTTGCCGTGCCCGATCCATTGCTGGAGCGGCGGTGCGCTCTTACCGCACCCTTTCACCCTTACCCGCCAATGGCGGGCGGTCTGCTTTCTGCGGCGCTATCCCTCGGGCTTCCGTCCCGGAAGACGTCGACCCGGCCGGGCGTTACCCGGCGCCCTGTCTCCGCGGAGCCCGGACTTTCCTCCCTTCGCGAAGGGCGGCCGCCCGGCCGTCTGACCCCCATGATTTGATCTCGTGCGTCGGCCCGGTCAAGTGCGCGCGAGAACGCTGAGCAGGGCGGCTTTGGTGACGGGATCCGGTCCCTGTCCGAGGCTTGTGGGACAGAAACGCCGCTGGAACGCCAACAGCGCCGCCGCATGGCCGCCCGCCGGCGCGTCATAGCCGATGGCTCGGAGCGCGGCGAGCGCCTCCTCGAACGAGATTGACGCCTCGCCCTCCCCGTCGAAAGGCGCGAGCGCGAGACCCTTCCGCGCCAGCCGCCCCCAGGGAAACTTTTCGCCGGGGTCCTCCTTGCGGCCCGGCGCCACGTCGGAATGCGCCAGCACGCGCGTCGGCGAGATTGCGTGCCGCTCGCACAAGCCCGAAAGCAGCGTCAGCAAGGCGTCGATCTGGACCTGCGGGAAATCGCGGTAGCCGAATTCGTGGCCGGGATTGACGAGCTCGACGCCGATGGAGCGCGCATTGATGTTGCTCTCGCCCTTCCAGGAGGCGACGCCCGCGTGCCACGCTCGATCGGCTTCGTCGACGAGACGAAAAACGCGCCCGTCCTCCTCAATCAGATAATGGGCGCTGACCCGCGCGGATCGGTCGCGCAACCGATCGAGCGCGGCCGCACCGCTTTCCATGCCGGTGTAGTGCAATATGACAGTGTCGATCGCCGCGTCTCGCGCGTCGAAATTGGGCGATGAAAGTTCCATGATCTGCAAGAGGGATCCTGTCCGCTTCAAACCGCTTCCGCGAGAGGCGGCGGCGCGCCGCGGCGTTCGCCCGTGCGGATCATGACGGTCGCAACGCCTGTGATTGTCAAGCCGGCGCCGACGACCAGCGGGACGCTGAAGGGCTCGCCGAGGATGACAACGCCCGCGGCGACGGCGATCACCGTGGTCAGGAGCGTGGCGGGCGCGACCTTGGTGACCGGCAATCGTTGCAGCAGCCAGTAATAGGCGGTGTGCCCGATCATCGAAGCGCAAAAAGCGGAATAGGCGACCGCAGCCGCGAGGCGGAGCGGATCGCCCGCGCGCAGGGCTTCGACCTGGCCCGTCTCGAAAATCGCCGTCAGCGGCCACAGTCCCGCTGCGCCGATCACGGCGAACCAGGCCAGGAGTTCGAACGGCCTGAACGCGCCGGCCGAGCGTTTGACGCCGATGGCCCCCACCGCTTCGGAAAAGGCCGCCGCGGCGACGAAGCCGACGCCGAGCCCCACGCGCGCGCCGGGCTCGGCGCCCTCGCCCCCAATCGCGATGACGGCGACGCCACCGAATGCGAGGAGTACGCCGCTTGCGCGGATCAGACCGATCCGTTCGCCCAGAAACGCGATCGACAAAAGGACTGCGAACGGCGCGTAAAGGTCCATGGCGACGGCGCTCGCCGAAGCGGTCGCGTGTTTCAGTCCGGTGAACAGGAGCGCGTAGTTGAAAAGCCCGAGCCCGGCGCCGGCGATGAAAACATCCCGCATGCGCCCGCGCCGCCAGCGCAGCAGCGGCGCCAGGATCATCGCGACAAGCGTCATTCTGATCGCGGCGTAAAAGATTGGCGGCGCCGCGGCGACGATCGATTTGACGACGGTGAAATGGAGGCCCCAAACCGCGCACATGACGATCAGGACGGCGACTTCGCGTATGGACACCTCGGACCCCCGGCCTGCGGGGTCAGCGAACCCGCGGTCGGAACGGGACATATCCTCGAACGCCTCCGAAGGGAAGCCTGTCCCCGGCGGGCGTCAGGTCGCAGGCATGGGCAAGGGATCAGGGGCGGGACGCGCGCCGAGACCTATTGCGCGTTTTCGGAGACTTTCGGGGCCGACCAGGCGAAAGAAGCGTCGCGATCGACGAGGTCGACGATGAAAGACAGGAACACAACGACGGGCGTCGCCAGGACGAAGAGCGCGATCGCGCACAGCGTCGCCGCCAGGGTCACAAGGAACACCAGGCGGTCCAAAATAGCCCCGGCGAGGCTGCGCTTGAGCCTGACGGTCGCGAGCGGTGATAAAGCAGGAGCTTTCGAATGTTCCAATTGACTTGCGACCACCTGACGCCAACGCACTGACACTACTGTCAGAGTGTAAGCAAAGTGTGGGCCGTTCGTCCACCACCGTTAACCGATCTTAACGGCGACCGCCCCGGCCCTCTGTCCGTTCGGCCATGATGGCCTCGTAGGCTGCGTTGATCGCGGCGACCCGCCCTTCCGCGATTTTGATCAACTCTGCCGGGACGCCGCGGGCTATCATCGCGTCGGGGTGGTGTTCCTTGACGAGGGCGCGATAGACGGCCCTGATTTCCTCCGCCCCTGCGTCCGAAGCGACGCCGAGCACGGCGAACGGGTCCTCCCGACCCGCCCCCAGGTGCGCCGATTTTATCCGGCGCAGCGCCGCCTCGCTGACGCCGAAGGCCTCCGCCGCCCGCTCCAGCATCTCCAATTCGCGCGGGTGGGCGACGCCGTCGGCCGCGGCGATATGGAACAGGCAATCAAGAACGTCTTCCAGCACGGCGGGGGCGTTCTCGAAGATCCTCGCAACCCTCGCGAGATAGTGGTCGAAGCCGGCGACGTCCTGCTGCGCCAGATTGTAGACCATCCGCACCCGGTCGGCCTCGGCTTCGGGGAATTCGAAGAAGTCGCGGAAGGCGGCCACCTCGTCGTCGGTCACGACGCCGTCGGCCTTCGCCATCTTGGCGGACAGGGCGATGAGCGCGACCGAGAATGCGGAGCCGTCGCGCCGTGCGCGCTGTTCGGCGAGCGCGTCCAGCACGGCGCCCAGCGTCCGGCGACGGGCGTCGTCAAGCAGGGATCCGAATTTCACCCAAATGGACATGCCTCGCCCTACAATATGAACCGGGCTGGCGCCAGCGCCCTCTGCGCAAGGCGCGGCCACGCCTTTGTGGAAAAAAAATCTATCAACGATTCTCTTGACTTGCGCCAGCGTTGCGCACTAATTGCGCAATCGCGAGTGCGCATTTTTTGCCAAATCGATAGTCATGCGTCACAAGATTGTCATGGGTTTGAGGGGTGATGCCATGGATACGGACGTGCATCCGATACGCGAAATTGCCGGCGGCCTCCTCTGCGGCGCCGGTTTTATGTTCCTTGCACTGATGATCGCCGGACTGCTGGGCGCCGGGTGACGCCCTCCTGCCGAGAGCTTGACGCGCGCTGAGCGGGCCTCGCCGCCGCGTTCGGGCGAAGCCGGACCGCTGAGAGCCGATCCTCTGGAGACCGGCGCCGCCAGACACGATCCAGCAAGAGAAGATCCGATAAGCGAAGATCCGATTCGAGCCGGGCCGGTAAGAACCTTTCCGGTCAGAAAAGGCGCGTCGGGGAATTCCTCGCCGGTGCGGACAAGACCCAGCCGGAACCGGCGTCGCAGGCGACCCCCGACCAGCGGTCGGTCCGGCCGTCGACGCTCAGGGTCTGGGCGAAAGACCGGCAAAGGCGCGGCCGCCTCGTCGGACCGCCCGCCAGTTCCAGCTCGGTGCCGGGCCGGCGAACCATCAGGTCCTCGAAAACGAAACCGGAGATCACGCCGTCACGGGCGATCAGCATCCAGGGCTCGCCCACGACGCGACCGATCACTTCAACGCCCGTGCCGGAGGGCAGAACCTCGGCGACCTTCTCGTCCGTCGACGGTCCGTAGCGGACGTTTGAATTCCGTGTAAGGACGAAATCGCCGAGATCCGTCTCGTAAAGATGCGAGAGCTTCAGACCGGGACGAAATTCCAGAAGTTCGTTGGGATCGGCCCTGAGATTGCCCGCCCGGCGCGCCCCCGGGGTGATCGCGCCGGAGGCGCCCGGCCCGCTCCACGTCGCGCGCCCGCCCGCCGGGGTCTTGTCGAGCGCCTCGACGAAGGCTTCATTCAGGGCCGCGACATCGCGTCCGGACAAGGACGCCCCGAGCGTGGAGCCGGACGCGTAACTCCCCGCGCTCCGCGCACCGGCGCCGCCGAGGCCCGGTCCGCCGGCGCACGAAGCCAGCCAGAAACACGACGCCGCCAGCACCCATGCCCTGCGCATTTCAACCATCAGCAGTCACCTTCGACCATTTCCGACGGGTCGGCACTATAGGGGCGCTCGGCCCGATTTCACGAACAAAAATTGCGTCCGCCGAAAAGATTTCGCGCCTTGACGCGGCCCGCGACCCGCGGGCCGCGCGGGGGGGGGGGGGGGGGGGGGCCGGGGGGGGGGGGGGGGGGTGTGGGGGGTGGGTGGGGGGGGG
>CAZBOC010000055.1:9605-13052 GCA_964493225.1 uncultured Caulobacterales bacterium
AAGATTTCGCGCCTTGACGCGGCCCGCATCCCCCTCCCCCCCCGGCCGGATCGCGCGCCGTCGCCCGTAATGAGAGAGGATATTTTTACTCTTTGATATGATGCTCGAGCTTCGGAAGGATGATGGAGGGCGCCAGGGGATGGCCGGCGGCGAAACGTCTCGACTAAAGCAGCTCATCGCCGTCGCCCAGGAAGGCTCGAGCGACAAGCGGCGCGACCTCCTGCGTGAAATCACCGACGTCTTCATGGCGGCGCCGGACCGCTACACCTCCAGCGAAATGCAGCACTTCGACGTCATCATGTCGAAGGTCACCGAAAGCGTCGAGATCTCGCTTCGTCGTGAGATCGCCGAAAAACTCGCCGATGTCGCCGAAGCGCCGCGCGGGCTCGTACGCCAGCTCGCCCATGACGAGGTCTCCGTCGCCGAACCGGTCCTCAAGCGATCCCAGGCGCTGACCGAAGAAGATCTCATCCGCGTCATTCGACAACGCGGACAGGGACACATGAAGGCGATCACCGAGCGCAAGGTCGTGCCGGAAACGGTTTCCTCGGAGCTTGTCGAGCGCGGCGACAAGGAGGTCCTCGTATCGCTCGCGAAGAATCGCGGCGCCAAACTGAACACCGACGCGATGGAGCGGCTCGTGGAGCATTCCCGCTCCATCAACGAGCTGCAGGCGCCGATGGCGAATCGCTTCGATCTGCCGCCTCAGCTTCTAACGCAGATGTATTTCTTCGTCTCCTCGGCGCTGAAAAAGGAGATCCTGCGCCGCTCGGACATGCTCGACCCGGCGATCATCGACGAGGCCGTCAACGCGAACCGGTCGAAGATCCTCAGCCAGGCCGTCTCGGACGCCCAGGCCGACGTCGACAGCGCGCGCAAATTCGTTCGTGACCGCATCAATTCCAATACGCTGAACGAGAGCCTTTTGAAGGAGCTCATCGAGATTCGCCGCACGACCGAATTCCTGCTGGCCTTCGCCCATTACATCGGGGTCGACACATCGACCGCTCAGCGGATCATGAAGGACCGAACCTGGGAATCGCTCGCCATTTCCTGCCGAGCGGCGGGCCTTGAGCGCTCGACCTTCGCCAAGATCGTCTTCGGCCTGCAGAAGACGACGGAGGAACAGAACAAGGCCCTGCGCATTCTCGATCTGTATCTGAAGATCCCGCAGGAAGCGGCCGAGCGGGTCATGCGCTTCTGGCGCGTGCGCGCGCAGTCGGCGGGCGACGAGGAAAAGCGCAAGCGCGAAAAAAACGCGCATGTGAAGAAGAAGGTCGCCGACGGCGGCGGCCAGGCGGCTGCGCGTCAGGCGGCGACCTGCGGCTCATAGGCGAGGATGGGCGCGAGCCAACGCTCGGCTTCGGCGAGGGGCATGCCCTTGCGCGCCGCATAGCTCTCGACCTGGTCTTCCGCGATCTGACCGACGCCGAAATACAACGCCTCCGGATGGCTGAAATAGAGCCCGCTCACCGAGGCCGGCGGCGTCATCGCGAAGCTTTCCGTCAACCCCATTTCCGCGTTCTCCCTCGCATTCAGGAGACGGAATATGGTCTCTTTCTCGGTGTGGTCGGGCTGGGCCGGATAGCCGGGCGCGGGCCGGATTCCCCGGTACTTTTCGGCGATCATCGCCTCCGGACCCAGATCCTCGTCCGGCGCGTACGCCCATAATTCGCGTCGCACCCGCGCGTGGAGATGCTCGGCGAACGCTTCGGCGAGCCGGTCCGCGAGGGCCTTGGCCATGATCGAGGCGTAGTTGTCGTTCGCGTCGTCGAAGGAGGCGGCGAGCGCCTCCTCGCCGACGCCCGCCGTCACCGCGAACGCGCCAATATAGTCCGGTGCGCCGCTCTCGCGCGGCGCGACGAAATCTGACAGGCAGTAATTGGGCGAGACGGGCCGCCCGTCCGACCCGACGCGCTTTGCTATTTGCTGGCGCAGGCAGTAAAGACGCGCAAGTTCTTCCTCACGGTTTTCGTCCCGGTAAAGAACGATGTCGTCGCCCTCCGCATTCGCCGGCCAGAAGCCGCAAACGCCGTGGGCGGTCAGGAGGTTCTCCTGGAGAATGCGCCCCAGCATTTCCTGCGCGTCGGCGAAGAGCGCGCGGGCCGGCTCGCCCACGACCTTGTCGTCGAGGATCTGCGGAAAGTTCCCCGCCAGCTCCCAGGAGGCGAAGAAGGGCGTCCAATCGATGTGCTCCGCAAGCACGGCCAGATCGTAATCGCGGAAAGTCCGCACGCCAAGGAATTCTGGAGCCGGCGGCGCGTAGGACGCCCAGTCGAGATCGAACCGGTTCGCGCGGGCCTTTTCCAGCGGCGTGCGCGGACTGCGTTCGCGGCCCGCTTCGTGCTGCACGCGCACGCGGTCATAATCGGCCGCGATTTCCGCCAGATAGTCACCGCGCCTCTCGTCGGAGACAAGAGCGCCGGCGACGCCGACGGCCCGGCTCGCATCGGTCACGTAAACAACGCCTCCGTCGTAATTCGGTTCGATCTTGACAGCCGTATGGGCCCGGCTGGTCGTCGCGCCGCCGATCAACAGCGGGATGTCGAATTCAAGCCGTTTCATTTCCGCCGCGACGTGACGCATCTCGTCAAGGCTCGGCGTGATCAGCCCGGAAAGCCCAATAATGTCGACGTCGTGCTTTTTCGCTTCGTCCAGAATAGTCTGTGTAGGCACCATAACCCCGAGGTCAATCACCTCGTAATTGTTGCACTGAAGGACCACCCCGACAATGTTCTTTCCGATGTCGTGGACGTCGCCTTTCACCGTGGCGAGCAGGATCTTACCATTCGCCTGCCCCTGGTCGAGCCCCTGCTCCTCCTTCTCCTTTTCCATGAACGGCGTCAGATAGGCGACCGCCTGTTTCATGACGCGGGCCGATTTCACGACCTGGGGCAAAAACATCTTGCCCGCGCCGAAGAGGTCGCCGACGACGTTCATGCCGTCCATCAGCGGGCCTTCGATCACGTGAAGCGGCCGGCCGAGTTTCTGGCGCGCCTCTTCCGCGTCCTCGACAATATATTTGTTCACGCCCTTGACGAGGGAATGTCGCAGCCGCTCCTCGACCGCCGCCTCGCGCCAGGCGAGATCCTCCTCCTGCTTCCGGCCCGCCTCGCCGCGGAACTTCTCGGCCACTTCGAGAAGGCGGTCGGTCGCGTCCGGCCGCCGGTTCAGGATCACGTCTTCGACGGGATCGCGCAGATCCGCTGGGATCTCGTCATAGATCGCGAGCTGGCCGGCGTTCACGATCCCCATATCCATCCCGGCACGGATGGCATGATACAGAAAGACCGAATGCATGGCCTCGCGCACGGGCTCGTTGCCGCGAAAGGAGAACGAAATGTTCGATACGCCGCCTGAAATCTTCGCCCCCGGACAGGCCTGCTTGATGCGCCGCGTCGCCTCGATGAAATCGACGGCGTAGTTGTCATGTTCCTCGATGCCCGT
>CAZBOC010000056.1:0-12882 GCA_964493225.1 uncultured Caulobacterales bacterium
GAGAGGCGAGGAGATCCGCAAGGCGCCCTCGATCAGCGAGACCGTCGACTGGGCGCGGACGCTGTTGCTGCTGCACGCTGACGCGCTTGATCCGGAAGTTGTGCGCGATACGCTGAACGTTCTCCTGAAGCATGAGAGCGATATTCGCGAGATCGAAGACAAGATCGCAACGATGACTCGCAAGAGCCTCGAAACCGTCTGAAACGGGATCGGGTCCGGAGCACAATGGAACAGACGCTGACGAACTTCATCCGCGCCCTGCGGTCTGCGGGAATGCCCGTTTCGACCGCCGAAGCGATCGATGCGACCCGGACCCTCGCCCTTGTCGGATATAGCGATCGCTCCGCTTTGAAGACGTCGCTCGCGCCGGTCCTCGCGAAATCGCTTGAGGAGACGGCGATCTACGATCGGCTGTTCGAGCTTTTCTTTGCGCCGGCGCGCGCGGAAGAAGCGGCGGAATCGAGCGCCGGGGAGGAACAGGGCGGCGGATCCCCGGACCCGCACGGGGGCGCCGATACCGAAGGCGCCGCAGCGTTCCTCAATCTGGCGTCGGGCGAGACGCGCGCGGCGGCGGGCGCGATCGAAGCCGCGGCCAACGCCGTCGGCGCGGACGACATCCGCTTTTCGACGCAGATCAGTTACTTCACGCAGCGTATTCTTGAAGAGCTGGGCGTTCGCGACCTCGAGGCCGCGCTGATCCGGGCCCTGACTGATCGCGGAAGCAGCGGGGAAGGTGAGGCCCAAGCGCTGATGGCGGCGCGCGAGACCATGCGCCGGCGCGCCCGAGCCCATATGGAGCGCCGCTACGACGTTTACGGCCGATCGGCGACGGAGAATTTCCTGAATGACGTCGTTCTCGAAAAGCCGATGTCGGCGCTTGACCGCCGCGACCAGGTCCGCGCCAAACAGCTGATCGCGAGGATCGCCAAACGGCTCGCCGTCAAACACGGACGCCGGCGAATAATCCGTAATCGCGGCCGCATGGATGTCGGCGCGACCTTGCGGGCGAACGCCGGCCATGACGGGATTCCCTTCAACGTCGTCTGGCGACGCAAGAAGAAGGACCGCCCGAAGATCGTCGCCATCTGCGACGTCTCGGGATCTGTTTCGCAATATGTGCGGTTTCTGCTCCTCTTCCTCTTTACCCTGAACGAGACGATCCGCGACATTCGCTGTTACGCCTTCTCGCACCTCCTGAAGGACGTGACCGGCTTGCTTGACGATCGCGGGTTCGAGGCGGCGATGGCGGATATCCTGCGCGATCTCGGGGCGGGCTCGACGGACTACGGCCGCGCACTCGCCGATTTCCACAGTGTCCATGGTCGCCGGGTCGACAAGCGCACGACGATCATCGTCCTCGGCGACGGCAGAACGAATGAGACCGATCCGCGGCTTGACCTTTTCCGGGACCTGACCGCCCGCGCCAAGCGGACAATCTGGCTCTGCCCGGAACATCCGGCGGGGTGGGGAACGGGCGACAGCCGCATGCTCGATTACAAAGCCTATTGCGACCGCGTCGCGCGCTGCGCGAGCATCAAGGATCTGGAGGCCGCCATGGCGGACCTTCTTTCCGCCTATGGCTGACTAAGGGCTCGAGCCGGTGAGCCTTGGCGAGGTCGTTGGTGAAGATCCGGGTCGGGGACCGTGCTGGCGGAGCCGGCTTTGCCCCGTCATCCGGAATAGCAAGTCCGCGCGCCGGTTCAGCGCGGATGGCCGGTCCAAGCCGACCCCCGTCGATTTCCGGCGTTCGCCCGAATGTCCGCCTATGCCAGTCTGCGCGGATGATGAGCCATCGGCGCGTTCAGCGCATAAGCGCCTGTGCGCGCTCGCGCTTGCATCGCGCCGCATGGATCGATCCCGTTCCAGGCAGCTTGGTCTTAGAATGTTCTATCCGTCGCGCAATCCGCCGTCTCGCCCGCTCCAGCCGCATGGCCTGGCGGACGCCGTCGGGCTCGGCGGGCCGAGGACCCGTTGATCAGTCGTTCGCCGCGCTTCGCGACGACGCCGTCAGCGCCTATCGATTTCAGGGGCGAGGCCGCGGTCGGTGCCCATCAGCCGATCCCAGAAACGGAAATAGAGGCCGAAATTCGCATTGTAGTCCTGATGGTGAACATTGTGATGGCTGGCGGAAATGAAGTTCCGCCCCACGAAGCCCTCCGTCACGAAGCGCGGCAGCACCTCCCAGCCGGCGTGGTTCACAACGCTGCACAGCGTCATGAAGATCAGAAGGAAGAACACCGCGCCGACATGGATGGGGATGAAAAACGTGGCGAGCGGCAGGATCCAGGCGGAAATGATCGCCTCCCAGGGATGAAACGAGAACGCCGCCCAGGGCGTCGGCTGGCGCGAGCGATGGTGCGTGAGATGGGTCGCTCGAAAGAGCCTCGGATGGTGCATCGCGCGGTGCGACCAGTAGAAGTAGGTATCATGAACAGCCAGGTAAATCAGGACGCTGAACGGTATGTAGAACACCCCGGCGAGACCGCCGACCCCAGTGTAGATCGCCGTTTCTCCGGCTTTGAAGGCCTCCAGAACGAAAGCGCCGGGAAGCGCGTAAATTGCTGAGGAGGCAAGCGACATGCGGATTTCGTGGAAAATCACGGCGGGCTCGGGCCGCCTCGCGGCGAGGCGTCGCGCGCGAACCCTTTCGGCAGGCATGCCCCACAGAAGGTAGTAGAAAAGCCCCGCGACCAGGAAATAGCGCAACCAGATGATGCCGGTCAGCGCCAGATAGGTCGGGATGAACGCATCAAGACCCATCGGATCCGCGCCCCCTCTCAAATACGCGGCGATCATATGACGCAACGGGGTGGCAGGCCATGCGACCGATGAAGGACCAAAGCGCGCAGGACCGCAAGGAGATCGCCCCGCAAGACGTTGGCGGCGATCCTACGGGTCTCTTGAACCCTCCCGAAAAGCGGTCATAAAGTCGCGAGCGGACCGCCGATCCGGGCGGAATGCGGTGTCTGCTGGCGACAAGGCGAGCGACGGGTGCGAGGGCGCCGGGGCAGGGCTCGGATATGAAATTGTCGCAGACCCTGATCAGACGTTGCGAGAGGCGCGTATGATGTTGGCGCGTTTACGGTTAGCGGTTTGGACGGAACGAAAATGGACCTTCCGTTCCCGCGACTTTGATAACGCGAAAAGGCGCGCTTTGCAGCGAATGAAAGTTGGATGATGAAAAAAGTTGCGGTGATCGGATCTGGATTTGGAGGGCTTGCGCTCGCCGTGAGGCTGCAATCGGCCGGTTTCGCGACGACGATTTACGAAAAGCGAGACAAGCTCGGCGGCCGCGCCTATGTCTACGAGCAGGATGGGTTCACGTTCGACGCCGGTCCTACGGTCATCACCGATCCGACAGCGTTGCGGGAGCTTTGGTCGTTATCCGGACGCAGCATGGCCGACTATGTGGATCTCCTGAAAGTCGATCCGTTCTACAGGCTCTGCTGGGAAGACGGCTACACCTTCGACTACTGCAGCGACGAAGACCAACTCCTGAAGCAGATCCGAGAGAAAAACCACGCCGACGCCGACGGCTATCTCCGCTTCCACAAATATTCCCAAGCCCTGTACCGGGAAGGTTACCAAAAACTCGGCTCCGTGCCCTTCCTGAATTTCTGGTCGATGGTGCGCGCGGCGCCGGAACTCGTCGGGCTGCAGAGTTATCGCAGCGTCTATTCACGCCTTTGCGATTTTGTTAAGGATCCGCAGCTTCGCCAGGCCTTCAGCTTCCACACGCTTCTCGTCGGCGGCGACCCTTTCAAGACGTCCGCGGTCTACGCCCTGATCCACGCGCTCGAGCGCAAATGGGGCGTCTGGTTCCCGCGCGGCGGCACTGGAGCCCTCGTTCGCGGCATGGCGAAACTTTTCGAGGATCTGGGCGGGGAGATCAGGCTGAGCGCCCCGGTTGCAGAGATCACGGTTGAGAACGGCCGTCTGTCGGAAGTGGTCACCGAGGACGGGTCGCGGGAACGATATGACGCTGTCGGATCAAACGCCGACATTGTTCATACCTATGAGAAACTGATCGGCCGGGCGCCGCGCGGCGTGCAGATGGCGAAACGCCTGAAGTCGAAGCGTTTCTCCAATTCGCTGTTCGTTGCTTATTTCGGTCTGAAGGGTCGCCAGGAGCAGCTGGCGCACCACACGATACTTTTCGGTCCGCGATACCGCGAACTCATCGCGGAAATCTTCGCCGGACCTGATCTGCCTGAAGATTTCTCGCTTTACCTGCACCGGCCAACCGCGACGGATCCCGCCCTCGCGCCCGAGGGCTGCGACGCCTATTACGTTCTCGCGCCGGTGCCGAACACGGAAAAAGCGGACATTGACTGGCGGAGCGAGGGACCGAAATATTGCGAGCGGATTTTCGACTACCTTGAGCAGCGCTATATTCCCGGGCTGAAGGATAACCTCGTCACGTCGCGAATTTTCACGCCTGCGGATTTCTCCACGGAATTGAACGCCCACGCCGGATCGGCGTTTTCCATCGAGCCGATCCTCACTCAGTCAGCCTACTTCCGCGTCCACAATCGCGACGACCAAATCGAAAATCTCTATTTCGTCGGGGCCGGGACCCATCCGGGAGCCGGCATTCCGGGCGTCGTAGGGTCGGCGAAGGCGACCGCAGGCCTGATGGTCGAGGATCTCGCCGGAGCGCAGCGCGCCGCCGAGTGATGTCGCAGGCCGTCGCCCAAAGCCCCGAGGCGCTCGCCGCCCATGGCCGCGCCAGGATCGCCGAGGGATCGAAAAGTTTCGCCATGGCCTCGCTCCTGTTTGGTCGGGAGATGCAGGCGGACGTCGAGATGCTTTACGCCTGGTGCCGACGTTGCGACGACGTCATAGACGGACAGGATCTGGGCGGGGACGCGCCCGACCGGTTCCTGACGCCCGCCGAGCGAGCCGGAAGACTTGAAAACCTGCAGCGTCTGACCGAACGCGCGCTCGATGGAGAGGCGACGGGAGATCCGGCGTTCGACGGGTTTTCCGCCGTTGCTCGCAAGCATCGCCTGCCCAGACGTCTTGCCATGGACCACCTCGACGGTTTCGCCATGGACGTGCAGACCGGCGCTTACCGGACGCTGGAGGACACGCTTGACTATTGCTACGGCGTCGCCGGCTCGGTCGGCGTCATGATGGCGATCCTCATGGGCGTCGCATCGGACGACGCCCAAACGCTGGACCGCGCCTGCGACCTCGGGATCGCTTTCCAGTTGACCAACATCTGCCGCGACGTGCTCGATGACGCGCGGGCCGGCCGGGTCTATCTGCCGGCCGATTTTCTCGAGGAAAACGGTGTGGATCCGGCGTCCGAGAGCGTTATCGCCCAGCCGTCCCGCGAAGGGGTCGCGCGCGCGGTCGCGGCTGTTCTGGATGAGGCCGACAGGTACTATCGTTCCGCAAGTTTCGGTTTGCGCCGCCTGCCGCCGCGGGCCGCCGCCGCTGTCGCAGCCGCGCGAAACGTCTATCGCGACATCGGCCGCATCGTACGTGAAGCAGGCGTCGCGGCGTGGGATGCGCGCGCGCGCACGTCGCCGGCCCGAAAAAGCTGGCTGGCGTTCGCCGGGGCCGTCTCCGGCGCGCCCCAGCCGCTGTTCCTCAAAAACCTGACCGCTCCGCCGCGCGACGCGGCGCTCTGGACCCGTCCAGCGCGTTGAGCCCCTATCCTCCCGCAAGGCCCTCGCGAGGGCGCGCGGGTCGCTTTCGGGAGCCCCGCCCCGTTGCCGCCAAGTTTGCGATCTCCTCAATGGGCTGAAGCCGCCTTGCCGCGAAATCCGCGCGACGTTCGGGGCGGCCTCAAGCGTCGGCCGCCGCGCCGGGCCCTACGGGCGCGCGCATGCGCTTGTCGTCCGTCGCGCGCAGCATTTCTTTCAGCCTGCGAGGCGAGGGCGCGAAAATAAAACCGAAAGAAACGCAACCCTCTTTCGATTCGACCGCATGGTGAAGGCGATGGGCCTGCACGATCCTGGCGAAATAGCCCTTCTTCGGACGCCAACCGAAATCGATCCGGCGGTGAACCAGGATGTCGTGATAAACAAAGTAGATGAGCCCGTAACAGAATATCCCGATCCCCGCAGCGAGCGCCGGCGTCCAGTGATTGACGCCGATATAGATGAGAATGATCGACGGGAGGGCGAAAACCACGCCGAAAAGGTCGTTCTTTTCAAAAACGCCCAGTCTCGGCTCATGGTGGGATTTGTGCCATGACCAGAGCCAGCCATGCATGACGTATTTGTGGGACAGCCAGGCAATGCCTTCCATGAGCAAGACGAAGGCGACGACGGTTCCCGTGAAGACAACGACATCCATGTCCAGTCCCTTATCATGACCTTTACTCAGCCCCATGCGGCCAATGGCGCGTGCGGGGCCGTCGGGCGCCTTTCACCAGCGCAGGGTTCGCGCCATCGCCGCGTGGGCGATGATGAGCCCGGCGATTCCCGAAGCGAGCAACAGCGACCAGGGGCCCAGGAGAAGCGCCGGATCCGCGCCGCGCCATAGGCTCGCGCCGAACGCGTCGATGCCCCAGGCGTTCGGCGTCGCCGCGCCGAGATCCCGGATTTCGGGAGCCATGAGGAAGCGCGGCGCCATCGAGCCGCCGAGCGCGCCCATAACGAGCGCCAGAACCGAACCGACGGCGTGGCCCTGGCTCCGCGTCCCGCAGCAGCCGATCACGGCGAGACTGAGACCCGCCGCGCTGATGGCGGCGAAGACGAGGCTGGCGGCGAAGGCGAGCGGCGCGCCGGTCGGATTGACGCCGAAAAAGATCCACGCGACGGCAAAGACGACGATGAGCTGCGCCGTTCCCTGGGCGACGAGAAAGATAAATTTGCCGTCGACCATGGCGCCGAGACCCGCGGGGCCGGCCGCGATCCTGTCCATGACCCCGCTGTCGCGTTCGTCGATCACGCTGAGGGCGCTCTGGAAGCCGGACAGGAAGACGAACAGCATGCCCACGCCGGCCGCATAATAGGCCGCCATCGATCCGGAAGCCGAAGAGACGATGATCTTCTCCGCCGGCTCGAAAGCCGGTTCCGACGCGCCGCCGCGCGCCTCGGCCGGGGCGAGAGCGGCGAGCGCGGCTTCCGCCACAGTGGCCGCGCCGCTGCGGGTCTCCTCGAAATAGATCCTGAATGCGGGCGGGGCGTCGATCCGGTTTCTGATGATTTCGATCCCCACATCGATTTCACCCCGGATGATCGCCGCTTCGAGCGCCGCGCCGTCGCCCGACCTGCTGAGGGCGCCGACGACCCGGGAACGCGAAAGACCGTCCACGAGCTCCAGAGAGACTTCGTCCGCCGGGGCCGCGACGCCGAGCCGGATTGAAAGATCGCCGCCGGCCGCCGCTGAGAACACGGCGGCGAAAATCGCGTAGATGATTGGCGGCAGGATGAAGGTCAGGGCGAACGCCGCGCGGTCGCGCCAGAGGGTGAGCATCGTCGCGGCGAATACGGCGGCCCTCACGAGACGGCCCTCGCGGGGCGCTGCGGGAATTCGGCGCGGCGCTCTTCCGGATGCGAGGCCGCTGCGATCGCGGCGGCGAGGGCGTCGCCGAGACAGGCCGGCTTGATCGAGAGATCGCTCAGTCCGCTCCCGCCGGCGGCGATCGCGGCGATTGCGGCGGCGGCTTCCTGGTCGGACGCCACAGTGAGCCTCCAGGCGCCGTCGCAATCCGTTTCCGGACGGAATCCGCAAGCCCTCAACGCTGCGGGATCGCCGCATCCGAAACGCAGGATCAATCCGTTCCCGCATAATTCTCGGATGACCTCCTGCGGCGGGCCAGAGGCGATAATCCGTCCGGCGTTCAGAATGAAAACGTCGTCTGCAAGGGCGCGGGCCTGATCCATGTCGTGGGTGATGAGGAGAACGCCGTATCCCTCGCTTTTGAGGCGCCCGACGAGGGCGTCGACTTTCGCAGCGCCCTCGGGATCGAGATTGGCCGTCGGCTCGTCAAGGATCACGAGAGCGGGCTCGTGCATGACGGCCGCCCCGATATTGACGCGCTGGCGCATGCCGCCGGACATGCGGCAAGCGCGCACATGCGCTGCGCCCGCCATGCCGATCAGATCCAGTACCACCTCCGCGCGCGCAACGGCCGCCTCTATGGGCGCTCCGGCCTGTCTTGCGAAATTGATCAGGTTCTCCCGCGCGGTGAGCTGATCATAGAGAGCGGCGCGTTGCGGGGCGACGCCGAGGGCGCGCCGCGCGGCTCGCGAATTCGCGTCGACGCCATTTATGCGAACGGTTCCTTTCGAAATCGCCGCCCGGCCGCAGATCGCGCGCACCAGAGAGGACTTGCCGGCTCCGTTCGGTCCTATGAGCGCGGCGGTCCCGCCGCAGGGCGTCGCCAGCGAGACGTCGTCGAGCGCGCGCAGTCGTCCGTAATCAAGGCGCAGGCCCGAAACCTCGAGGGCAAGCGGCGCGCGCGGCGTCGCCGGCCGCCTTTCGTTCTTGAGCGACGCCTGCGTCAAGGGACAGCCGCGCCGAATTTCGCGCCGACGATCCGGGCGAGATCGGCGAGCGGCGAAGCCCCCCCGGCGCAGGCCGCCTCGGCGCTTTCGATCGCGCGCGCGAGGCGTCGCTCGGCGAGGCGCCGCGCGCCTTCGGCGCCGAGAAGGCTGACGACAGTGGATTTATCTTGGTCCTGGGCGACGTCCTTGCCCGCTTCTTCCGCGGACAGGGAAACGTCAAGAACGTCGTCGAAGGCCTGATAGGCGAGGCCCAGGGAACAGCCGTAGTCCATGAGGCTGCCAATGGCCGCCGCGCTCGCCCCGGCGGCTTCGCCGCCGATAGCCGCGGCCGCTGCGAAGAGCGCGCCGGTCTTTTCCAGGTGTCTTTGCTCCATTTCCTGGAGGGCTCCGGGTCCGGCCAGGGCCCCGGCGCAGGCGATGTCGCGTTCCTGGCCGCCGGCGAGCCCCTCGACGCCGATCGCCCGGGCGAGGCGGCCGATCGAGCGCAGCCTCGCGTCCGCCGCGATCCCTTTTACGCCGGCGAGGATCCGGTAGGCCTCGTTCAGCAGCGCGATCGCCGCGAGCATGGCGGCGCCTTCGCCGAACACTACATGGGTGGCGAGCGCCCCGCGGCGCAGGCGCGCGTCGTCCATAGAAGGCAGATCGTCCATGATCAGAGAAGCGGCGTGGACCATTTCAACCGCGCAGGCCGCGTCGAGCGCGACGCGCTCGTCAGCGCCCGACTGCCGGCAGGCGACCAGCGTGATGATGGGGCGAAGGCGTTTTCCCGGAGACAAAAGCCCGTGGCGAATAGCGCAGGAAAGGCGGCTCTCGTGGCAGGCCCCTTCGAAATGGGCCTCCAGGCGCGCATCGACGGCGGCGCGCATTTCGGCGAGATCCTTTTCGGTCAGCGCTCCGACGGGCCGCGTGTTTTCTTGTTCCGTCACCTGCTCGGACATGAAATGGGTCCCCCGCTCACTCGACGCGTGAGATGGTGCACAGTTTGGCGGAAGGGGGCAATGCGGTTTTCCTGGCCGCTGCGGTCGGGAGCGCGACGGGAGCGATCGCGCCGCGCGACGCCTTAAAAACAGCGGAAACTTTCAGTTTTCGTTCTTATCGCGGGCGGCCTCTCGAGCCGCTTTGCGAGCCGCCTCGGCGATCCGTTTCTCCCGCGTCTGGCAAAACCGCGACATGCGGCCCCGCAGGATCTGACCAAGCGTGTCGAGCTGTTCTTCGGCGTCGAACTCCGCAGCGCCGTCTCGTTCAAAAGATTGGCCGGGATAGAAGCCGGCGTGGTTGCCGCCGTTTATGGTGAGGTAATAAGACTGGCTGGGGTAGACGCGCGCCTGATTGGCGACGGCTTCGGGCGTGACGATCGCATCCTCCGAAGCGACGATGGTGGCGGCGGAGAACTTGCCCTTGTACTCCTCGATATCGTTGAAAATCGTCGCCACGACGATCCCGCCGTCCACACCGTCATGGCGCCGCTCGAAACCGTACTGGAACACCTCGGCCCCAATATCGCCGAGCCCGCCGATCACCACGCAGGCGTCCTTTGAGTACTTTTCGTCCAGCACGCCGATTTCAGGATCGCCGCCATAGATATAAACCTGCCAGCCCTGATCGGCGATGACGCGCGCCGCCGGCTCGTAGCTTTCGCTGGCGAGGCCGCGTTCTAGAAGAAAATGCAAAACGCCTTGGGCGCGCTTATCGAGGTGTTTGGCGAACAGGACGCCGTTTGCGTCCATCGTGATTTCAACGTCGCTGTAATCGGGCTTCGCCTCCGGATCGCCTGCTTCAGACCCCGGAACATTTTCGCCGTCGCCGCCCTCGGCCGACGCTGCTTCGCCCTTCACCTCGGCGTCGCCGGCTGGACCGGCTTTGGGTTGCTGGGCCGCCGGCTCGAGCGCATAGGCGCCGATCACGGCGAGGAAAACTTGAAGAAACTGCATGAATACGCCTTTCAAAACGCAATTGCGCCCGCAGCCCCGATCCCGGTCGAGCGGCCGGCGGTGCGCGGATTCCGCGCGCTGCTTCTGAAACGCATAAACATGTCATCTTGATGACAACTCGGCCGATTCAGCCGGCGGAATTTGCGGTGGTCGTCTTTGCGTTTCGCGCGGGCCCCTGAGCGCGGACCCACCGAAGATTATGAAATACTTGTGTTGCGAAAATCACGCAGAGACGGAGCAAAATAACGCCGTCATTTGTTTGCTTCCCCGGCCGCCGAAATCCTACGCCGCTGAATTTTCGATCTTAACCCACGATCGTAGTGAAGCGATGCGGGCGAAGCGCGGGCCCGCCGGCGGGTGTCACAAATATTACACACAAGCGTTATGCGACCGTCACATAAAATCTTTAAGGCCGCCGCAGTGAGCGACGCGTGGGGCGACGTTCATCTTCAGTTTCACCTGTCAAACGCGTGAGCAACGCGGGGGCTTTCACATGAACCTTTTCAAGAATTACCGTTCTTTGCTTTTGGCCGGCAGCGCGCTGGCGCTTCTCTCGGCTTGCTCCGAAGCCGACGTTGAGTCGGCTGGCAGCGCCGGACCGGTGACAATCGGCGGCACGGGGGGCACGACGCCGCCGACGGGCGGGGGCGCGACAACGCTCGACTTCGTGCCGGCCGGCGGCTGCCCGACGGGCACCCAGACCCTCAATCAGGTCATCGGAACGACCACGATCGACGTCTGTTCGCTCCCCGGCGGCACAATCACCAGCGACATCACGCTCGACCAGGGCGTTTACGCAATCAACGGCGCCGTTTTCGTCGGCAACGACAACGCCAATAGCGCCACGCTGACCATCGCTCCGGGCACGGTTCTTTACGGCGCTGAAGGCAACGACTACATCGTTATCTCGCGCGGTTCGCAGATCGACGCCCAGGGTACGGCGACGAGCCCGATTGTGTTCACCTCTGCGAACGACGTCGCCGAAGCCCAGAGCGAAGCGGAAGTCACGACCGTCGTCGGCGACGCGTCCTCGAACGGAAACGCGGAAGCCAACGGCGAATGGGGCGGCCTGGTCATCTCCGGCAACGCGCCGATCAACGACTGCAACGACGACGTCCAGCCTGGCGGCCGCGTCGACTGCGTCAAGTTTGGGGAAGGCAACTCCGGCCTCTTCGGCGGCGCAGACGAGACGGACAACTCCGGCACGCTGCGTTATGTCCGCGTCATGTACGCCGGCTTCCGCGTCAACAACGAGGACGAGCTGAACGGCATCGCCTTCCAGGGGACGGGTTCCGGCACGACGGCCGAGTTCATTCAGGTTCACAACAATTTCGACGACGGCATTGAGTGGTTCGGCGGCAACACCAACGTCCGTTACGCCGTAATCACCGGCGCGGGCGACGACAGCTTCGACTGGACCGACGGCTGTCAGGGCAGTGATCAGTTTGGCCTCGTCCAGCAAAGCCCGACGCGCGGCGATCGCGGCATTGAGGCTGACAACCGCAACGGCGCCAACGACAACATGCCGCGTTCGAACCCGAACTTCGGCAACTTCACCTTCATCGGCGGCGCCGCCGGCGACACCGGCATGGTTCTTCGTCGGGGCACGGGCGGCGACTATTTCAACGGGGTCGTAACGGGCTTCCAGGACGCCGGCATCGATATCGACGACGACGCGACGGCGGCCCTCGTCGGCGCCGGCCAGCTGACCTTCTCGTCAATGTTCGTCGCGGGCAATGCTGAAAACCTTGAGACGGACGACGACGCCGGCGATGCGGCGACGGTCGCCGCCTTCGGCGCCGACCCGAACAATACGACGGCCGCGGGCGCGACGCTGAACGGCGTTTTCCCGGGCGTGGAGGAAGCCCAGGTCCCCGCCGCCGACGCCACTGCGTTCGACCCGTTCTTCATCGCGGCCGACTATGTCGGAGCCTTCCCGAACGGTACGGAAGCCGGCGGCGCTGGTGACTGGACGGACGGCTGGACGGTCGGCCTCGACACGGGCGCGAATGTCGGCTGCCCTGCGGGCACGGTCGAAACCAACACGGCCGTGCCTGCCGGCCGCACGGAACAGCGCGTCTGCCTCCTGTCTTCGGCGGCGCCGATCACCGAGGACATCCGCCTGACGCGCGGCAATCTCTACCAGCTCCAGGGCGCCGTCTTTATCGGCGAAGACAACGCCAACAGCGCGTCGCTGACGATTGATCCGGGCGTGACGGTCTTCGGCATTTCGGGCAACGACTACATCGTCATCTCCCGCGGCTCCCAGATCTTCTCGAACGGCACGCCAACGTCGCCGGTGGTCCTCACTTCGTCGGCCGATATCAACGGCCTCAACACGACGGGTGAGGAAAACGGCCAGTGGGGCGGTCTCGTGGTCTCGGGCAACGCGCCGATCAACGACTGCAACGACGACGTCCAGCCGGGCGGCCGCGTCGATTGCGTCAAGTTCGGCGAAGGCAATTCGGGCCTCTTCGGCGGCG
>CAZBOC010000057.1:0-12872 GCA_964493225.1 uncultured Caulobacterales bacterium
CCGCAGGCCCACGCGGTCGCCGGCCTCCGACAGGTGGATCGCCAGCGCCGTCGCCAGAAGGTCGGCGCGCCGGCCCTTTGTCGGCCAGGCGCGCCGCGAGGCGAAGTCGAGCGAAACGGATGGATCGCGCCAGATCCAGACGCTGGCGGCCGCCTCCCATTCGTTCTGGCGCACGTAAAGCCGCTCGGCCGAGCGCGCCGACTGACGCCAGTCGATGGCGCCCACGGGATCGCCGAAACCGTAGGGGCGGTGCTGCCAGAACGTCTCGCCGGGCCCCGCCCGCCGGCGTCCGTGCAGGCCCGCGGCGACCGTATGCGCGACGCGCTCCGCCTCGACCATGAGCGCGGGGAAAAGCGCGGCGAGGCTCTCGGCGTCGGCCCGTGCTGCGTGGAGATGTTCTGTTTCCTGTGCGGACATACCCAGACTGAAATCCAGACGCGCGCCCTAGCGGCTGACGGCGCGCGCGGTCAATTCGTCAATGAAACCGTCGACCGTTACGCCTTCGGCGCGGGCGGAGAAATTGAGCGCCATGCGGTGGCGCAGGACGGGCCCGGCGAGCCGGGCGACGTCGTCCAGCGAGGGCGCGTGGCGCGCGTCGATCAGCGCGATCGCCCGCGCGGCGAGTGAGAGCGCCTGGCTGGCGCGCGGGCCGGGTCCCCAGGCGACAAACGCCCTGACGCGGTCGTCCGCGTCCTCGGTGGGTCGCGCGCTGCGCACGAGCGCGATGATCGCGTCGACGACGTCCTCGCCGATCGGCATGCGTCGCACGAGGGCTTGCGCCCGCGTCAGGCTTTCCGGCGACAGAAGCCGCGCGGCGGGCGTCGTCTGCGCGCCCGTCGTCGCCGCCAGCATTCGCCGTTCGGCCTCCGCGTCCGGATATTCGACGTTGATTTGCAGGAGGAACCGGTCGAGCTGCGCTTCAGGCAGGGGATAGGTGCCTTCCTGTTCAATGGGATTTTGCGTTGCGAGAACGTGGAACGGCCGCGGCAGATCGTGGCGCTCGCCGGCGATGGTTACGTGGAGCTCCTGCATCGCCTGCAGGAGGGCCGACTGGGTGCGCGGCGAGGCGCGGTTGATTTCGTCGGCCATCAGGAGCTGGCAGAAGACAGGCCCTGGAATGAAGCGGAATTCGCGCTTGCCCGCGGCGGTTTCCTCCAGGACTTCCGAGCCGAGAACGTCGCCGGGCATCAGGTCGGGGGTGAACTGGACGCGCTTGGCGGTCAGGCCCATCAGCTCGGCGATTGACGTGACGAGCAGCGTCTTTGCGAGACCGGGCGCGCCGACGAGCAGGCCGTGGCCGCCCGCGGCCAGCGTGGCCATGGTCAGCGTGAGCACCTCGTCCTGGCCGAAAATCATTTCGCCGAGCGCTGCGCGCGCCTTGGCGAACTCGGTTGAAATTTCGTCGAATTCCTTGAGAAGATCAGCGTCGCCCATGGGGCCCTTTCCTGGTCGGCCGAAACATTGGGGCCGGACTTGTTCGGCGGTCAACCGGCGGACGACCGCCCGAGCATAAATGATATCACGACGCCTTCGCCCGATGACAACCGCCTGGCCGGCCAGCGGAACGGATTGTCGCAAATTCCTTGCCCCGTTCCTTGCCCCGCGGCGACATGGTGGAAATATCGCGATCGGCCGCGCGTCCTGAGGCGCATGGTCCGTTCCGCCGCGGTGGTTGGTTATTGCTGCATTAAGCCGCGTCTGCAATCATGCGCGGGCGACGGGGCGGCGTTCGTCAACCGTCCGCGCCGTTCCGTTCTCAAGCTCAAGGGGTGTTCCGTTTGTCTTCTGAAGCGCAAAATTTCACGGTCTGGGGTTTCATCAAGGGCTTCGGAAAACTTCTGATCGGTCTTCTCCTTCTGCTGCAGGGCGTGATCGGCCTGTTCCTGCTGCTTCTCTTTCTCGGCGTATTCGCCGCCGCGATGAACGGGGTTTCCGGCGGCAAGGAGTCCTCGGTCAAGATCGCCAAGGGTTCCGCGCTCGTCATGGATCTGGACGGCGTTCTCGTCGAACAGGCCGAAACGGTCGATCCCTTCGAGCGCGCGATCGAGGAAGCCTACGGCGCGAGCGAACCGGACCAGATCGAAGTGCACGAGGTCGTCAGGGTCATTCGCGAGGCCCGCGAAGACGAGCGCATCGAGGCGATCGTGCTCAATCTCGGCGCGCTTTACATCCCAAGCTACAGCGCCTCGAAGATGCACTATGTCGCCGGGGAACTCGACGCGTTCAAGGCGGCCGGCAAAAGGATCATTGCGGTCGGCGATTTCTACAGTCAGGAGCAGTATCTGCTCGCCGCGCGCGCCGATGAAATCTATATGAACGACTACGGCAACATCGTTCTCTACGGTTACGGCCGGTACGGAATGTACCTGAAGTCGTTCCTGGAAAAGCTGAAGATCACGAGCCATGTCTTCCGCGTGGGGACCTTCAAGTCGGCGGTGGAACCGTTCATTCGCGACGACATGTCGGAAGAGGCGAAGGCGGCGAACGCAGCTTTTCTCAACGTTCTCTGGGACGCCTATGCGCGTTCGGTCGAAGAAGCGCGCGGTCTTCCGCAGGGCTCGATCAGTCGCTACGCGGACGATCTGGGGAGCCTGCTGCGCGGCGTCGACGGCGATCTCGCGAAGCTCGCGGTCGATTACGGTCTCGTCGACGGTCTGAAATCGCGTCAGGACCAGCTCGACTATCTCAAGGAGACTTTCGGCGAGGCCAAGGACGGCGGGAGCTTCAAAAGCGTTTCGTTCCGGGACTATCTGAAAAGCCTCGGCGATCGGAAGGACGGCGACGCGCCGAACGTCGCCGTCGTCACGGCCGCCGGCCCCATCGTTGACGGCGAACAGCCGGACGGCGTCGCCGCAGGCGGCGACACCGTCGCCCAGTATCTGCGCCAGGCCCTTGAAGACGACGAGGTCAAGGCGGTCGTCCTTCGCGTGGACAGCCCCGGCGGGTCGGCCTTCGCATCGGAAGTGATGCGCGAGGGCGTTCTCGCCCTGAAACAGGCAGGCAAGCCCGTTGTCGTCTCAATGGGTTCGCTCGCGGCCTCGGGGGGCTACTGGATTTCGGCTCCGGGAGACGAAATCTGGGCCGCGCCGACGACGATCACGGGTTCGATCGGCATTTTCGGCTTCTTTTCAACCTTCGAGAACACCGCAGCGGAGATCGGCGTCTATGTCGACGGCGTCGGAACGTCGGCGCTTTCCCCCACGCTCGCCACCGGGGTGGGCCCGCTGCCGGACCCGACCAAGGACGTCATCCAGCAGTCGATTGAGAACGGCTACGAGAAATTCATGGCTGTGGTCGGGGAGGGACGCGGGCTCGACCGCGACTACGTGGATTCCATCGGCCAGGGTCGGGTCTGGATCGGCGAAACGGCGAAGGAGCTGAAACTGGTCGACAATCTCGGCGGCTATGACGAGGCCCTCGACGCGGCCGCGCGGCTCGCTGAAATCGACGACTACGACGCGGTGCGCATCTTCGAAAGGATCGGCCCCTTTGAAAAGTTCTTCTCCAGCTCCGCGGCCAGAACGCTGAAACTCTTCGGGGTCGACAGGAAGGCCGCGGCGCTCACCGGATCGAGCCTGCGCAAGGCCGTCGCGCAAGTCGAAAAAAACCTCGTATTCTTTGATCAATTCAACGATCCGAGCGCGACCTATGCGCGGTGCCTCGCCTGCGAAGGGCGCTAGCAGCCGGCTTGGGCGGCCGTCGAAGCGCGCGCGCCAGGCCGGGCCGTACGCGGTTGCGGGTTGAAATCCGAGAAGGCCGCAGCGGGACTGAGGCGGTTTGAGACGATGACCGATCTGATGCGGTACGCAGCCGAACTGGAAAAGGCGGGCGCAAGCCGCCCCGCGCCGCCCGTCGAGAAATGGGATCCGCCCTATTGCGGCGAAATCGACATCGTCATCCGCCGCGACGGGACATGGTTCCATGAGGGAACGCCCATCGGCCGCGCGCGCCTTGTTCGGCTGTTCTCGACCATCATGCGCCGCGAGGGCGCGGACTACTTCCTCGTCACGCCCGCCGAAAAGCTCAGGATCACCGTTGAAGACGCCCCGTTCGTCGCCGTTCTGATGCGCGCCGAAGACGAGGGAGCGCCGGGCCAGCGGCTGGTCTTCACAACCAATGTCGGCGACGAGATCACGGCGGGGGCCGATCACGGCATAGAGATGCGCGCGGGGCCTGTCTCGCGCGAGGAAGCGCCCTATATTCATGTTCGCCGGGGTCTCGACGCGCTGATCGCCCGCGCTGTCTTTTACGACCTTGCCGCGCTCGGCGAGACTCGCGAGGTCCGGGGAACGGCGCAGTTCGGCGTCGTCTCGAGCGGCGTTTTCTTTCCGCTGCGGCCGGCGGCGGACATGTCAGGTTGAGCGAGGCCGGGTAGCCCAGATGAGCTTTGCGGAAAAGCGCCCCGACGGCGGCGAGCAAGCCCATTGGCGCGCGCGCGTCGAGGCGAACATCAGGAGCGCCTGGGCGCAGCGCGCCCGGGACCAGTTCCGCGAGTGGAACCCGCATCTTGTCGGCGAAAAGCTGTTCGAGTCCCGCTGGAGCGACCGGCGAAAACCGGCCGCGGTCCTCATCCCGGTCATCGCGCGACCAGAGCCGACGGTTCTTCTCACCGTGCGCTCGAGCGACACGCCGACCCACGCCGGTCAGATCTCCTTTCCCGGCGGACGCGTGCAGGCGGAAGACCGCGACCCCGTTGATACGGCGCTGCGCGAGGCGGAAGAGGAGGTGGGGATCTCGCGCCGCGACGTCGACATTGTCGGCGCTCTCGGCGTCCACCATGGCGGCATGGGATTTTCGGTGACGCCGGTGGTCGGCGTCGTCTCGGCCCGCGTCAGCCCGGTCCCGTGCCCGCGCGAGGTCTCGGAAATCTTCGAAGCACCGCTCGCCTATTTCGCGGATATGAGAAATTTCGTCATGGAGGAGCGGTCCTCGGAAGGCGAAAAATTCAAGATGGCGGCCGCCCCCTACGGCCGGTTCCATATCTGGGGCCTGACGGCGGGCATCCTGCGCAGTTTCGCCGAAACGCTGCAGGAGGCGGGCCCGCAGGACCCGTGACCGGGCCCGGCCGTCGCGCGGTTGCGCTTACCGCCGCCCGGCGCGCGCATTTTTCGTGGACCCAAGAAAGTCCGGCCGCGAGCGTGATGTCCGCCCTAGAGACGGCCGCGCCCGGCGCCTCGCGCTTCGTTGGCGGCTGCGTGCGCGACAGCCTGTTGGGGATTCAGCCCCACGACGTCGATATCGCGACGCAACTGCGCCCGGAAGAGACGACCGCCGCGCTCCATGCGGCGGGCCTCGGCGCCGCGCCGACGGGCCTTGACCATGGCACGGTGACGGGGATCGCAGATCATGTCGGCGTGGAGATCACGACGCTCCGGGCGGACGTCTCGACCGACGGGCGACGGGCGAGCGTCGCCTTTTCGCAGGACTGGCGCGTGGACGCCGAGCGCCGCGACTTCACCATGAACGCGCTCTACCTGACGCCGGACAGGCTCCTGTTCGATCCCGTCGGCGGGCTTGCGGATCTTGAGGCCGGTCGCGTGCGGTTCATCGGCGACGCGCATACGCGCATTCGCGAGGACTATCTGCGGATCCTGCGGTTCTTCCGCTTCTCCGCGCGCTTCGCCGCGCGCTTCGATGCGCAGGGCTTGCGCGCCTGCGCGCGCCTCAGCGACGGCGTCGGCGGTCTTTCGGCCGAACGCGTCGGCGATGAGTTTTGCAAGATCCTGACGCTGAGCAATGCGGCGGCGGCCTGCGAGAAGATGGCTGAAACCTCGGTTATGGCCGCCGTCTGGCCTGGCCGGGCCGACGTCGGGCGTCTCGCGCGGCTGAAAGCGCTCGACCCCGACGCGCCCGCGCCCCTCGGCCTCGCCGCGCTCTTCGGCGATCGCGATCGCGACGGCGACGGCGACGGCGACGGCGCGGAGCGGACAATCGATGCGGCGCTGCGCCTGTCGAATGCGGACGCCGCGCGCCGCAAGGCGGCGGTGCGGAGCGCGGCGGGTATCGATCATTCGATGGATGCGCGCTCTGCGCGGGCGCTACTCTATCGGCTCGGGGCGGAAGCCTGGCGCGACGCCGTCCTGCTCGCCGCCGCGCAGATGGAGACGCCGCCCCCCGGCTGGCGCGATCTGCGCGAACTCCCCTCGCGCTGGACGCCGCCGCCGTTCCCCCTCGGCGGTCGCGACGTGCTCGCCGCGGGCGTCGAAAAGGGCCCGCGCGTCGCGGCCGTTCTAAAGGCGGTTGAAGATCGCTGGATCGCCGAGGATTTTCCGCACGCCGACCGGGCGCGTGAAATCCTCTTTCAGGAAGTCAGGAACCGGACGTAGCCCGCCTCAGCCGCACTGGGCGCGGTGGAGGAGGGCGTGGTCGGCGAGGACGCAGGCCGTCATCGCAATCGCGACGGGGACGGCGCGAATGCCGACGCAAGGGTCGTGGCGGCCCTTCGTCAGGACCTCGGTCTCTTCGCCGGCGGCGGTGATCGAGCGCCGAGGCGTCAGGATCGAGGAGGTCGGCTTGACGGCGAAGCGCGCGAGGATCTCCTGACCCGTCGCAATTCCGCCGAGAACGCCGCCGGCGTTGTTCGACAGAAAAGTCGGCGCCCCGTTCTCCATGCGGATCTCATCTGCGTTGTCTTCGCCCGCGAGGGCGCCCGCCGCCATGCCGGCGCCGATTTCGACGCCCTTGACTGCGTTGATCGACATCAGCGCGGCGGCGAGGTCGGCGTCGAGCTTTGCATAGACCGGCGCGCCGAGGCCGGCGGGAACGCCCCGCGCGACGACCTCGATCACGGCGCCGACGGACGAGCCCGCCTTGCGCACGCGCTCGAGGTAGTCTTCCCATTCGCCCGCGGCGACGGGGTCGGGGCACCAGAAGGGATTGTTCTCCGTCGCGCGCCAGTCCATCCGTTCTCGGTCTATCTCTCGCGCGCCCATGCGCACGAGCCCTGCCCTGATCTCGGTCGCATCCGGGTAAAGACGGTCGAGGACCTTCTGCGCCACAGCCCCCGCCGCCACCCGCGAGGCGGTCTCGCGAGCCGAGGACCGGCCGCCGCCGCGATAGTCGCGCACCCCGTATTTGGCGTCATAGGTGAAATCGGCGTGACCCGGACGATACCGGTCGCGGATTTGCGAATAATCCTTCGAGCGCTGATCGACATTTTCGATCAGGAGACTGATTGGCGTCCCGGTCGTCACGGGACCGCCGGTGCGCTCGTCCTCGAAGACGCCGGAGAGGATCTTCACTGCATCCGGCTCGCGCCGCTGCGTGACGAATTTCGATGCGCCCGGCCGGCGCCTGTCGAGGGCCGCCTGGATGTCGCGCGCCTCAAGGGCGATTCCCGGCGGGCATCCGTCGACGACGCAGCCAATGGCGGGGCCATGCGACTCCCCCCATGTCGTCACGCGGAAGACGCGGCCAAAACTGTTCCAGGACATGCGGCCATCCTTCGCAATTGTTGCGCGCGGGCGGGCCCCTATACTGAAGGGCGTTGGTCGCGATAGCCTTAAAATCGCGCGAAGGAAAGACAGGCCATGGCCAGGAACCCGATCATCCCGCCTTCCCCCAGCGACGAGGCGTACGCCGTCGACGCCGATCAGGGAGAGGTTTTCACTTTCGATGATCCGTTCTCCCTGTTCGAGGACTGGTTCGCCCTCGCGAGGAGGGCGGAGCCGAACGACCCGAACGCCATGGCGCTTTCGACCGTCGGCGCGGACGGCGCGCCCGACGTGCGCATCGTCCTCCTGAAAGATGTCAGCGAGGGCGGATTTACGTTCTATACGGGCCGTTTCAGCGCGAAGGGTCGTCAGCTGGCGGAAAACGCGAAAGCCGCGCTGTGTTTTCACTGGAAGACGATCCGCCGCCAGGTGCGGCTGCGCGGGGCCGTGGAAGAGGTCGCACAGGCCGAGGCTGACGCCTATTTCGCGTCTCGCGCCCGCGGCGCGCGCATTGGGGCGTGGGCCTCCAAACAGTCGCAGCCGCTGGAGAGCCCCGAGGCGCTCAAGGCGGCGGTCGCCGCCGAGGAGACGCGTTTCGACGGCGAGGATGTCCCGCGGCCCGATCACTGGACCGGCTATCGCCTGACGCCGTCGGTTTTCGAGTTCTGGGTCAACCGGCCCTACCGCCTCCATGACCGTCTGATGATGACGCGCGAAGGCGACGGCTGGCGGCAAGGACGGCTCTATCCATAGTTCGCGCCAGGCTATCGGCGCGATACGTAGATCACTTCCTCGATCAGACCGTTGCCCTGGTAACGCGAATTGTTGGCCTGCTCATAAATCTGTGCGTCCCATGGATCGAGAAAAACGATGCGTCCGCTCCGGTTCTTGCGCGCGGCGACGATGAAGTGTCCGCCGTTGCGCGTCCCATTCCATCCCCTTGCGTACCAGCCGAGCAGGACGATGGCCGGCTTGTCGTCTGCGAGCCAGTTCGGCCTCAGGGTGATCGGACCGGCGTTGCTGCAAACCTTGTGGGTCGTTTTCAATCCGTCGGCCCGCAGGATCGTGGCGACCTGGCCAGCGAATGTTCCGAAGTTGCTAAGCCAGTTTCCGAAGGTGTTCTGGTTGTTCCCATGCTGGGAGGGATCGAGGCTCATCGGGCCTGAAGGCGCCATGCTCGCGGTCTGGTTTGCGGGCAAGCTCTCGGCGATGCGGCCATAATTGCGCCGGGCGATCGACCATTCGCCTTCGGCCATGGTCATCTGAAGCGCGCGGTTGCGCGCCATCCAAATCGAGGCGATTGCGCAGGAACTCATCTGGCGTTGTCGCCAGAGCTGGTGCTGAACGCCGTCGCTGTCGGCGCGGTAGTATATTGTCATCGAAATCTCCCTGTTATCGCGACTG
Organism: uncultured Caulobacterales bacterium; assembly: GCA_964493225.1. Lineage (GTDB taxonomy): Bacteria > Pseudomonadota > Alphaproteobacteria > Caulobacterales > Parvularculaceae > JAJFFW01. Next base: position 8,838 of record CAZBOC010000057.1, read on the forward strand.
GATCTGCTTGGCCGCCGCGCTGACCTCGCGTCTGAAGTCCGCCTTGCGACGTTGACGCGGCTTTGATCTCCACGCCCCAGCATGCATTGAGCTTCGACGCGGGCAGTGACCTTCAGCACACAAATTCGGCTCCCGCCCGGCAAACCCAAGACGGCGGACGAACGGCGAGGGCGATGGGACGGCGTGAATGATCCCTGTCCGGCGTTGATCGACGAGGAGGGCGCCCGCTCGCCTCGCCCTGAGACCATGCGCGCACCGGCCCGCTCCTTGTTCGACAACGGCCTGAATGCTGCTACACTGACCGGTGTGACCAACCCCGGGAGACGGCCGAGATGATCCACCACGTCGACGTCCTGATCGTCGGAGCCGGCATATCCGGCGTCAGCGCCGCCGTTCATCTGCGCGAGCGCTGCCCGGGGAAATCCTTTGCAATCCTCGAGCAACGCGAGGCCGTGGGCGGCACCTGGGATCTTTTCCGCTACCCCGGCATTCGCTCCGACAGCGACATGTACACGCTCGGCTTCGCCTTCAAACCCTGGAAGGAGCAAAAGGCGATCGCTGACGGCCCCTCGATCCTGAGATACGTCAATGAGACGGTCGACGAGAACGACCTCCGCGGGAAGATCCATTTCGGCCGCAAGGTGACCGCGGCGCGGTGGTCTTCGCCCGACGCGCGCTGGACCCTCGACGTCGTGAACGAGGTTTCTGGCGAGGCGGAGGAATGGACCGCGGGTTTCGTCGCCTTTTGCGCGGGTTACTACAATTACGACGCCGGCTACACGCCGGCGTTCGAGGGACGCGAACGGTTCAAGGGCGAATTCATCCATCCGCAGCACTGGCCGGAAGACCTCGATTACGCCGGCAAGCGCGTCGTCGTCATCGGCTCGGGCGCGACGGCGGTGACGATCGTCCCGGAAATCGCGCGCGAGGCGGGGCATGTGACGATGCTGCAGCGCTCGCCGACCTATATGGTCTCGCGGCCCTCCGAGGACGCCGTCGCGAATTTCCTGCGCAGGATCCTGCCGGCGAAATTCGCTTATCGGCTGATCCGTTGGCGGAACGTCCTGATGCAGGCCTATTTCTTCAACACGGCCCGCAAGCGTCCCGAAAAGGTCAAGGCCCAGTTGTTCGACTGGCTGAAGGACGAGTTGCCCCAGGGCTACGACATGGCGACCCATTTCACCCCGCATTACAATCCGTGGGAAGAGCGTCTGTGTCTCGTGCCCGATAGCGATTTCTTCCTGGCGCTGAAGAATGGCTCGGCCTCGATCGTGACCGACCATATCGAAACGTTTACGGAAGACGGAATTCGCCTGAAATCGGGCGAGACCCTTCCTGCGGACATTGTCGTCTCGGCGACGGGCCTCGATCTTCAGGTCATGGGCGGGGCGGAGATCTGCGTCGACGGCGAGCGGGTCGAGCCGGGCCGCTCCATCACCTATCGCGGACTGATGATGAGCGACGTGCCGAACATGACCTTCACCTTCGGTTACACCAACGCTTCATGGACGCTCAAAGCCGATCTGACCTCGGAATATCTCTGCCGGCTCCTCAATCACATGGACGAAATCGGCGCTGTCGAGGCGCGCCCGCGGCTCGAAGATCCCACCGTCGAGCCGCTGCCCTTCGTTGATTTCTCCTCCGGTTACTTCAGGCGGGCGGAAGACAGAATGCCGAAACAGGGCTCGAAGAAACCCTGGAAGCTGAACCAGAGCTATCTCGCCGACATCAAGGCGCTGCGCCGCGGGCCGATAGAGGACGGGGTCATGGCCTTCCGCGCTGCGGGCGAAGAGGGACGCGAGGCGCCCCGGGTCCTCGAGGCCGCCGAATAGGGTGGGGGGCCTTCGCGCCTCGCGGTGCGTTTTGCGAGGAGGCGCCATGCGCGGCCGGCGACGGCCGGGATCAGGCGCAACGCTTGCGCGCTTCGTAATACTGCGACCCGCCCTCGTCGGCAGGCTCCGCGACAATCTCCAGTCCGCATTCGTTGAGCAGGCGAGCGTAAGCCTCCGCCCCGAGAGATGATGAAGGCCGGCCGGTCAGCAAGTCGTTCCAGGCGCAAACCTGGCGCGGCGCGGAAAACAGCATGCCGCCGCCCGGCTGGAGCGCGCGGGCCATGCGGCGAATAAGCTCCTGCTGGGCTTCGGCGGGCAGAAGGAATATCACGCCGACCGCCAGAGCCGCGCTGAAAGTCCGGTCGAAGAAGCGGCTGCTTTCAGCGGGTTCGCAGGCGATTTCCACCCCGGGAAAACGCCGCCGGAACGCGGCCGCCATCGTTGGAGAGGCGTCGATCGCAAAAACCTTCAGGCCCGCCTCGACCAGGGCTGACGTCAAGGGTTCGCCGGACCCCGCGCCGACATCGACGATCGCGCCGCCGCGCGGCAGCGTCGCCGCCCAGTCCCGCACGAGCGCGCGCCCGCTGGTCGAGCGCGTCGCCATGAACTCTCCGGCGACCGCTTCATAGCCGTTTGACGGATCTTCGGACATCAAAAACGCGCTCGCAGGACATGGCCAAGGGTTTCGTTAGGCTTGATCCCTCCGGCATTCAACAGCAGGGGCCCGCGATCCGGAGAACGGCGCGCACCGCGCCAATCTCAACGGCCGGCCATGTCCGATCGGGGAGGGATGCGGGTCGCCGCCTCCGTTTCAGGGGCCGGCGCTGCGCCCCATCAGGGGCGGCGCGCACACAGAGGCGGATGGGACGGGCGCCTCGCGCCGGTTTCGCCGTCCTCAAGCGAGGGCGTATTCGGCCTCAAGGCTCGGCGCGCCGTCGGCGACGACCTCTCCGGTCCCAACGAGGCGGATGAGGTGGGCGAGGACGTTCATGGCCGCCGCGCCATGGAGACGGGGGTCGATATCGGCGTACATCGCCGCGACCATGTCGGCGATCCGCGTGCGGCCCTGTTTCAGCTGGTCGAGGATCTGACCGTCGCGGATGCGCCGATGGGCCCTGACGGCGCGCACGAAGCGGTGCGGGTTTTCGATCGGCGCGCCGTGGGTCGGGTAATAGACCACGTCATCGCGTTCCAGGAGCCGCTCAAGGCTGGCGAAATAGTCGGCCATGGACCCGTGGGGCGGGACGATCACCGTCGTCGACCAGCCCATCACGTGGTCGCCGGTGAAGAGCGCGTTTTCTTGCTCCATCGCGAAACAGAGATGGTTCGACAAATGACCCGGCGTATGGACCGCCTGAAGCCGCCAGCCGTCGCCCTCGACGACGTCGCCTTCCCCCATAAGATGGTCCGGCGCAAACGCCTTGTCGCCGCCTTCCTCCATCGCCTGTTCCGGAGCGGCGGCGTCCCCGGCCTTAGGGTGGGGCCCGAAGCCGTAAACCGGCGCGCCTGCGGCCTCTGCGAGCGCACGCGCGCCGCCGCAGTGGTCGAGATGAGTGTGGGTGATGAGGATATGCGAAATCCGCCCGTCGCTCGCCGCCATGAGGGCGTCCAGATGCGCCCCATCCGCAGGACCCGGATCAATTACGCCGAAGGGACCGCTTCCCTCGCCGACGAGGTAGGTCCCGCTGCCCGTATAGGTGAAGGGGCCGGGATTGTTCGCGATCACGCGCGTAACGAGGGGCGAAAGCCGCGCGGCCTCGCCATAGGCGAAATCGAACGTCTTGACGAAGGGGATTTCGGTCAAGTCGCGCGGCCTTCCTTCAGTCTCGCGTCGACGAGTTCGGCGAAGGCGTCTGCGAGCCCGCGCATGGCCGCAAGCTTGCCCGCGCCGGACAGGGCGGAGGGCGGGCCCATGTCGGTCTTGTTGACGTCGACGATGTAGATGCGGCCGTCCTCGCGGTTGCGCAGAACGTCGAGGCCGCCGAAGTCGAGCGACATCGCCCGGGCGTAGTCCGCGATCCGGTCCTGCTCCTCGCGCGACAGCACCGCGTCCGTGTCGGCGATGTCGACGCGGTGGTTTTCGTTGGAGAACCGCAATTCCTGTTTCCGGCGCTTCAGATACACGAACGGGATCTTCCCGCCGACGAGGGGCGTGCGGATGTCGATGTAATCGCCGCCGTCGAAGGTGTTGTCGATGAGGCGC
>CAZBOC010000058.1:0-12589 GCA_964493225.1 uncultured Caulobacterales bacterium
AAGGCAGGCGCGCGACGCCGGGATCGCCGTGCGCGCGGTGCCCGGCGCCTCGGCCGCCATCGCCGCCCTCTCGGTCGCGGGCGCGCCGAGCGACCGGTTTCTGTTCGCAGGGTTTCCCCCCGCGAAAGAAAATGCGCGTCGCGCCTTTTTCGAAGATTTGTCGGGCGTCGCGGCGAGCCTTGTATTCTACGAGACCGGACCGAGGCTCGCCGCCAGCCTCGCCGACATGGCGGCGGCCTTCGGCGACCGGCGCGCCGCGGTCGCGCGCGAACTGACCAAGATGTTCGAGGATGTCGTCGAAGGCGCGCTCTGCGAACTCGCCGGGCGCTATGGCGGCGAGCCGACAAGGGGCGAGATCGTCGTCATCGTGCACCCGCCCGCCGCGGCGCCGGCCGGAGAGGGCGAAATCGAGGCGTTCCTCCGGGCCGCCCTTGCGGAAATGAGCGTCAAGGACGCGGCGTCCGCGGCGGCCGACGCGCTCGGCGCGCCGAAAAAACTCGCCTACAAGATTGCGCTCGAGCTGAAGGATGGTTCGTGAAGGGATGAGCGCGGCGAAGGGGCGCGGAAGGCGGCGAGGCCGCCGGGAGGCGGAGCGGCGCGGGCGACGCGCGGAAATCTACGCCGCCGCCTATCTCACGCTCGCCGGCTTGCGCGTCCTCCAGCGCCGGCTCAGGACGCGCGGCGGCGAGGTCGACATCGTCTGCCTGAGGAAAGACACGCTGATCTTTGTCGAGGTCAAATCACGCGCGACTATCGACGAAGCGGTCGAGGCCGTGACGGCCCGCGCCAGACGGCGCATCGAGAGCGCGGCCATGAGCTTCATCGCCAAGCGCCGCAACGGCGCGCGCTACGGCGTGCGCTTCGACATCATCGCCATCGCCGGCTGGCGCCTCGCCCACATCCGCGACGCATGGCGCCAGGGCGAATGAGGGGCGATAAGGGCCGGCGCCGAGGGCCCGCCGGACGTGCGTTGTCGGCCAGGGACCTCTTCCAGCATCTTGTGAGGGGCGGCATGCCGGGCCTCCTCAGCGGGTCGAACCGGGAGCGGACGATCAGCCATGGGAGGCGGTTTTCGTGAGAGCCGCGGCCTTCAGAACGCCGCCATCGCGCCTGAGCGCCCCCGATGTGTCGCGGCACGCTTCAACACCCTCCGCGCTGAACAGTGCTTCGCCTGCGCCGTTGCCGTCGCCGACGGCCTCGGTTTAGACTTGGTTCGGAAATACCGAGTCTATTGGTTACGATAAAGCCGGGGCGTTTGCAGGATGCCCGAAAACATAATTGAAAGCCTGGGCGGGCCGAATGGCATCTGGTGGCTGGCCGGCGGATATTTTTCCATGGTGCTGGCCGAGCGCATCTACGCCGCGGTCAGGGGGCTTCGCTATGATGACCGTGATGCGCTCTGCTCGGTCGGCCTCAACCTTATCAGTTCGCTCCTGAACCTGATCTTTGCGGGAATCCTGCCATTCGCAGCTTACGTCTTTCTCTATGACAACGCCCGGCTGTTCACGATCGAGAGCCTCTGGATGGCGATCCCCCTGGCCTTCCTGATCAATGAGCTGGCCTATTATGGCGAACACCGCATCTCCCACCGGGTCGGGATTTTCTGGGCCTTCCATACCATTCACCACTCCTCCAACGAATTCAATCACACCACGGCCGCGCGCGCCTTCTTCCTGGACGGCCAGCTGAAGGGGCTTTTCGGCCTGGCCGCGGCCCTCGTCGGCATCGGGCCGCTGGTTTACCTCGCCGTGGCAGCGGTGAAGAATCTCTTCGGCATCTGGAACCATGCCAGCTATGTGGGGCCTCTGGGATGGATGGAGCGCGTGTTCGCCACGCCGCGCATCCACAAGGTCCACCATGCCAACCAGCCGCAATACATCGACAAGAATTATTCCCAGGTGCTGACGATCTGGGACCGCCTCTTCGGCAGTTTCCAACCCTATAACGAAGCCGAGCCCCCCATTGTCGGCCTCGTCAGTCCCGTGTTCGACAACAATCCGCTGACGGCGCAGTTCGCCGGCTTCAAGCAGCTCTGGGCGCGAATGAAGACCGCCGAACGCTGGCGGGACAGGCTTGCCTATCTCTGGCGACCTCCGGAATGGTCCCATGACGGCGTCTGCCGCAGCGATTGTCCAAAATACCGACCAGCCATGGTCCCCGCGGAATAGCGCCTTTCCCGCATCGTCGCGTCGAGCCCCATGAGCCCGTTGCGGCGGGGCGACCCGCATCCGCTTCAGGCGCGGCGGCCTGCATCGAAAGATCGCCCGGCTGGGACCAGCGAATACGCATGAGTTCAGCTGATGCAGGATCAATCCGATTGGCGGCCCCAACCGCCAGGGGCGACACGCGCCTCTCCGGGTGAGAGTGTGTCAGCGCTTTTCAAGCCGGGCGAAGCGCCTCAATATTCAGTGCCATTCCGTGCGGGGGCCGTTTCGAATCCGAGGAGTTTCGTCCATGATTGCGCATAGCCGTTTCGCCCTACTCTCGCTCGCATTTCTCGCGCTCGGCGCCTGCGCCTCGAGCAAAACCATGGGCTCCAGCTTCGATGATTTCGCCGCCGCCCAGACGATCCGCGGCGCGCTGTTCACCGACCGCAGCCATGACTATTCCGACGTCGACATCACGCTCTACGAGGGGCGGCTGATGCTGACCGGCACGATGCGTTCGGAGGAAGGCCGCCGAAAACTGGTCGAGAACGCCTGGAAGGCGGAAAACGTCGTTCAGGTGATCGACGAGATTTTCGTCGGCGACAAGACGCCCGTCGGCGTCGGCCTTTCCGACGGCCGCATCGACCAGGCGATCAACGTCAAGCTGCTTTCCGACCGCGGCGTTTCGAGCGCCGACTATAAAGTGGCGGTGTCGCGGGGCGTCGTCTACATTCTCGGCGTCGCCCGCGACGAGGTCGAACTCGACAGGGCGCTCAATCACGCCCGCTCGACCGCCGGCGTCAAGGAGGTGCGCAGCCATGTCGTCTACGAGCACAATCCCCGCCGGATGGTTCACCCGCAGTAATCGGCGCGCGCCCGGGGCAGGAGAGCCGTCATGGTGCTGAAGATCGCGATACAGATGGATCCGATCGAGCGCGTCGACGTGAACGCGGATACGACCTTCGATATCGCGCTGGAAGCCTGGAAGCGCGGCCACGAGGTCTTTGTCTTCGGACCGGAGGCTCTGCGCCTGAAAGACGGCCGCGTCTCCGCGCGGGCGCGAAGGGCGGCGACGCTTCTGCGAGAGCAGGGGGCGAACGCAGTTCTCGACGATCCCGCCCTCCTCGACCTGCACGCCGTCGACGTCGTCCTCGTGCGCCAGGATCCGCCCTTCAACATGGCCTACATCACCGCCGCGCAGATCCTGGAACGCCTGCAGCCGGAGGTCCTCGTCCTGAACGATCCCCGATCGATCCGCGACGCGCCGGAAAAGCTGTTCGTCACCGACTTCGCCGACCTGACGCCGCCGACGCTCATCACCCGGGACATCGTCTCGATGCGGGAGTTTCGCGACGAACATGGCGACGTGATCGTCAAGCCGCTCTACGGCAATGGCGGCGCCGGCGTGTTCCGCATCACCTCGGGCGACGGGAACTTCAGCGCCCTGATCGAGCTGTTCCTGGAGGCCTTCGAGGAACCGTCGATCATTCAGAAGTTCCTCCCCGACGTCTCGGGCGGCGACAAGCGCATCATTCTCCTCGACGGGGAGGCGGTCGGCGCGATCAACCGCATTCCCGCCCTCGGGGAGACCCGATCGAACCTGCATGTGGGCGGGCGCGCCGAGGCCGTCGACATGACCGAGCGGGACCAGGAGATCTGCGACCGGATCGGGCCGGTGCTGTCGGAGCGCGGCCTCGTATTCGCCGGGATCGACGTAATCGGCGAGCATCTGACCGAAATCAACGTGACCTCGCCCACGGGCGTGCAGGAGATCCGCCGCTTCGGCGGAGCCGACATCTCCGCGCTGTTCATCGACTGGATCGAGGGCCGCCGCGCCGGGTGAGCCGGGCGTCGCCTCCACCGCCGCTCTGGCCGGGGCCCTTTCCGCCGTTGGTTTTTTGCCCTAAGGCCTTGCATCTTTCGACCCCGGCGCGGGGGGCGGACATTACGGGCTGAGGCTAGGGGCGATGCGGGCGAGACCGGCGGCGGACGCTGGGGAGATGGCGGGCGGCATAACGGATCCGGCGCGCGCGGAGAAGCTTCGGGTCGCGCTTTTTTCCGGCAACTATAATTATGTCATGGACGGTCCGGTCCGCGCCCTCAACAAGCTCGTCTCTCATCTTGAAGACCGCGGGCACGACGTCCTCGTCTTCGCGCCCACGGTCAAGGAGCCCGCTTTCCGGCACGCCGGCACGCTGGTCTCCGTTCCCTCGCTCGCACTGCCCGGCTCGCGCAGCGAATACCGCTTCGGGCTCGGCGTTCACGGCGGGGTGCGACGGCGACTGGACGCCTTCGCGCCGACGCTGATCCACCTGTCCGCCCCCGACTATATCGGCTACTCGGCGCTCGGCTACGCGCGCAAAAACGCCATCCCGGCCGTCGCCTCGTTCCACACGCGCTTCGACACCTATCCGCGTTACTACGGAGCGAAATGGCTGGAGAAACATCTCACCAACTACATGCGCCACTTCTATGGCCGCTGCGAGCATGTCTACCCGCCTTCTCAATCGATGGCCGACGCCCTGCGCGCAGAGGGCGTCGGAAAGGACATCCGCCTGTGGACCCGCGGCGTCGAAGCCGATCTCTTCAATCCCGACAAACGCGACCTTCAATGGCGGCGAGAGCGCGGCGTCGACGACGAGGACGTGCTCGTCGCCTTTGTCGGACGCGTCGTCCTCGAGAAAGGGATCGACGTATTCGCCGATGCGGTGTCGCAGGCGGCGGCGCGCGATGCGCGCGTCAAGGCGCTTGTCGTCGGGGAGGGCCCGGAGCGGGCGCGCTTCGAGGCCAAGCTCAAGGGCGGCGTGTTCACAGGTTATCTTCAGGGAGCGGACCTCGCCCGGGCCTATGCGAGCGCCGACGTCTTCTTCAACCCCAGCATCACCGAGACCTTCGGCAACGTCACGCTGGAGGCGATGGCGAGCGGTCTGGCGAGCGTGTGCGCGCAGGCGTCCGGCAGCCGGTCGCTCGTCGCGGAAGGCGAAACAGGAATGCTCTCGCCGGCCGAAGACGGCGCGGCCGGCTACGCCGGGAAAATCCTCGCCCTCGCGGCGGACGCCGGCGCGCGCCGCGCCATGGGCGCGGCGGCCCGGCGGCGCAGCCTCAATTACGACTGGGGCGCGATCCTCGACGAACTCATCGGCCATTACCGGGAGGCCGCTGCGGCGTTCCATGCAAGGCGCGCGGACGAGCGCGCCGGACCGCGATGACCGAGGGGGGCCGTCTCGCCGCACTGCGCGGGCGCTGGCGAGCGCTCCTCGACCGCCGGGAAGTCTCGCGCGCCGTCTCGCTCCTGCAATACGCCCTTCTCGCCGCGGTCGTCGCCTATCTGTTTTTCCGCCTCAGGGCCGTCGGCTGGGGCGAGGTCGTCGCGTCGCTCCCCGCCTCGCCCTGGTTTTACGTCTTCTTTCTGCTGCGGTTTCTCGCCCTGCCGATCTCGGAAATCGCGATCTACGAAATGATCTGGGATCTGCCTCTCGCCCGCCATTTTCCCGCCTTCGTGAGAAAGCGCGTCTACAATTTCGCCGTCATGGGATATTCCGGCGAGGCGTTCCTGACCCTCTGGGCCCGGCGCACCCTGCCGCTGTCGGCGACGACGATCCTGGTCGGCGTAAAGGACAACAATCTCTTGTCGGCCCTCGCATCGAACATGACGACCGTGATCATCATCGCGACAGTCTCCGCGAGCGGCGTTCTCGGCGCGAGTCTCGTCGCCCTGCCCCCGGGGGCGGCGACGCTGTTCGCGGCGACGTTCACGGTGGCCCTCATGCTTTCCGCAGGGGTGATCCTCTTCCGCAGCCGCCTGATCTCCCTTCCGGAAACAAAGATCCGCGCCCTCGTCGGCGTCCACGCCTTGCGGGTCGCGATCATTCTCACCCTGCACGCCGCGATGTACGCCTCCGCGCTTCCCGGCGCCTCGGTCTTCGCCTGGCTGATGTTCATCGCGCTGCAACTCGTCCTGAGCCGCTTGCCGTTCATCCCGAACCAGGATCTCGTTTATCTCGGCGCGGCGTTGTCGCTCTCGCCGATCGTCGGCGCGACGGACGCGGCCGTAGCGGGGATGCTAATCGCCGAGGCCGGCCGGTCCCAAAGCATCAACATCATCCTGTTTTTCTCCACGGCTTATCTCGCGAGGAACGGGCGAATCGGACCGGAGGTTGCAAAGCCCGCCGAGGCGCGTCTGGAGCGGCTGTGAGAACGCGCCGCTGCCGCGGGGGCCTTCCGCACGCGCAGCGATGTCGTTAGACAACGAGACCACCGTCCGTCGGCCCGCGCCCGACGGCCGCCGTAACGAAAGACATTCAAAGGCCGGCTCGCGACGCCAATGGGTTTGATTGACCGTTATATTCTTCGCACCGTCGCGACCCCGCTGGTCATCGCCCTGTGCATCGCCGGCATGCTTCTCCTGCTCGAGCAGATGTTGCGCCTGTTCGACTTTGTGATCGCCGAGCAGGGGCCGGTCGACGTCGTCTGGCGCATGCTCGCCAATCTTCTGCCCCATTATCTCGGGCTCGCTCTGCCGCTCGGCACGTTCATCGGGATCCTCCTCGCCTTCCGGAACCTGTCTTTATCGAGCGAGCTTGACGCTCTGAGGGCGTCCGGGGCGTCGTCCCTGCGGCTGATGCGGCCGATCTACGGTCTCGTCGTCGTCCTGATGGCGTTCGATTTCCTCCTCGTCTCGTATCTCCAGCCCTACGCCCAGTACCAGTACAAGCAGATCCGCTTCGACGTCACGAGCGGCGCCCTCGGCGTCAAGATTCCCGAAGGTGAATTCGTGGATCTGACCGACGACGCCACCATCCGTCTCGGCTCGATCAACGCCGAGACCCGCGAAGCCGAAGGCGTCTTCCTCGAACAGCGCCATGCGAACGGTGCGAAAACCGTCATCACCGCCATGCGCGGGACGATCTCCGCCTCGCCGGACATCTCCCAGATCCAGCTGCGCCTGAAGGACGGCCGCCAGCTCTCCATCAATCCGGAGCGGGGAACGATCGCGGCCGGGGCCTATGACGTTTTCGACATCGAAATCGATCTGCCCGCGATCGCCCGGTTCCGCGATCGCGGAGGAGACGAACGCGAGCAGACTTTCGGCGAGATCGTGCATTTTCTCCGTGCAGACACTAACAAGAGCTCGCCGCTCTGGGACCAGTACCGCGCGGGATTTCACTGGCGGCTGATACACCCGCTGACCTTTCTCGTGATGCCGATCCTTGCGATCGCGATGGGCGTGACGGGCCGGCGGCGCGCGAGCAATCTGCGCCCGATCGTGGGCGTCGCCATCCTGATCGTCTATCACGAACTGCTGGAGGAATGGGGCCAGGTCGTCGCGGGCCAGGGTCTCGTCTCACCCTATGTCTCGATGTGGGGCGTGCTCGCCGCGTTTGTCGCCATCAGCATCTACCTATATCGCAGCTCGATCGACCAGGCCCGCGCCGCCAAGGTCGAAACCCGGCTCAAGGCGCGGCCCGTCCGCGTCCTGAAGGATCAGCCGCCGCCGAGGTCGAAAGCCGCGGCCAAGGCGAAACGTCGCAAGCGGAGCGTCGCGCTGTGAATGCTCTTCAGGGTGTGTTCGTTCGGTATATCGGCCGTCAGTATCTGATCCGGTTCATCGGCTTCCTCGCGTTTTTCGTCGTCATCCTGCAGATGCTCGATCTGTTGAACAATTCCGACGCGATTCTCGCCCCCCAGGGCGCCGGGGCGAGCTCGGTCGCGACCTATATCGCCCTGCGCGCGCCGCAGATCCTCTCGCAGTTCGCGCCCTTCGCGGCGCTTCTGGGGATCGTGGTCACGCTCGCCGTCCTTAATCACACGAGCGAGATCACGATCATGCGCGCGGCCGGCATGTCGGTGCACCGGGTGCTCTTTCCACTCGGCGTCGTATGTTTTTTCGTCGCCCTCGGCCATTTTCTTTTCCACGAGACCGTCGTGGTCGACACGACCGAAAAACTCGCCTACTGGGAGGCCAACGACTACGCCATTGATCTGCCCCCTGACGAGGGCACGCGCACCGATGTTCGCCTCGACTTCGGAAACGAATTCATCCGGGCGCAGAGCGCGGCGCGGATCGGCGACAGCGTCGTGCGCCTGACCGACGTCGTCATTAACGAGATGGACGCGGACGGTTTGGTCACCGCCATCGTCGAAGCGAAGATCGCGCTTTTCTCGGGCGGGGCGTGGCGCCTTTTCGACGTAACAGACTACGACGTCGCGAGCCTGCGCACGGTCTTCTCGGACAACCGCGCCTGGGAAACGCGCCTCGACCCCGAGCTCGTTTTCGCCCTGTCGGTGCAGCCCGACCGCACGCCCCTGCCCGAGCTCCAGCGAAAGATCGCGCAGTTGAAGGCCGACGACGAGGACGCGCGCGCGGCGACGACGACCATGATGTCGCGCTTTTCAAAACCCCTCTCGACCCTCGTGATGCCGCTCCTCGGAGCCATCGCCGGCTTCGGCGTCGCCCGCCAGGGCGCGCAGCTGACCCGGGCGATCGCCGGCGCAGGGCTCGGCTTCGGCTATTTCGTTATTGAGAACATGTCCCTCGCCCTCGGCAAGCTCGGCGTGATCCCCGCCTTTTTCGGCGCGTTCTTTCCCTTCGCGCTCTTTCTGGTGGTCGGCTTTACAATCCTCCTGACGATGGAGGCCTAGACGGGGGGACGGCGAGACTTTCCGGCGCGAAGAGGCGTGATCCAGATCACGGACGCAGGCTGAATTTTCTTTCGACGCCCGCGCCGGCATGATATTTTGACACGAGTTTTCGACAGGGGGTGTCATGGCGCGATCGAGATCGAACGCTCTGCTCGCGGGGTTTCTCGGCGCCGGTTTGGTCGCCGGCTGCACCACGACGACGCCCCTGCCGAGCGGCGGCGGCGTCGTCGAGCGGCCCGACGTCGAACCGTTCGCGCCGGGTTCGACCGTCCGGCCCTTCGATGCGACCAGCGTCGCGACGCCGGACCCCGTATTCAACGTTCTCTTCGTCGCCGACCGGGCTTCCTATGGCGGCTTCGACAGCCCCGCCGACGTCGCCGCCTTCGAGGCTGACGTGCGCGCGGCCATCGAACAGGGTTTCAACGCGGTGGAGGGATTTTACCGGAACCGCGACCACATCCACTATTACATTTCAGATGTCGCAGGCGCGGTCAGCTACGACGCCCGCTGCGTGGTGAAGGATTTTTCCGGCGTCGCGGACGATGTGCGCATCGGTGACGATCAGGCGGTATTCGACCTCCGGCTGATCCTGCACAAGCGGGGCTGGCCCGACTGCCGCGAGGGCCGCAAGGCCTCCGCCGACGCTGGCGATTTCGGAACCATTGCGCACGAGGCGGCCCATGCGCTGTTCGGCGCGCCGGACGAATATGGCGGCATCGGTTGGGTCACCGAGACCGATCCGCCCGTGATGTTCGACGCCGGCCGGGCGAACGCCGTGAATGACTGCCGGACGCTCCGCCAGGGGCTTCCATTGCCGCCGGGCACGCCGCCGACATGCGAAACGGTTGTGGCGAGCGGCGACGACTGGCTGCGCGCCGACACCGGCGAGGATCTGATGTCCATTCGCCAGCACCACCGCACCGCGCCGCAACAATTCGGTCCCGCTGACTGGGGCCTCGCAGCGGCGACCATGCGCAGGAAACCGGGCGTCTTCACGCCAACGGCTCCGACAACGTTTGCGCCCGAGATCTGGACGCGGCCGTGAGGGCCGAAGGGGAGAGGACAGCCATGCGACCGATCGATCTCTTGTTGCGCTTCATCCTTGGCTTCGCCGGTCTCGCCCTCGCCGCCGGTCTCGTGACGGGCGCGCGCGCCCAGCAACAGCGACCGCCGCTCGGCGGCGTTCCCGTGCCGGGCCCGTCCGAAGAACCGTCCTTCGGCGATACGGCGCTCGACGCCATCTTCCGCGCTGCGGCGGCGCCGCGAACGGCGATCATCAACGCGACGCTCGACGCCACCAATGGCGAGATCACGGGCCTGGCCCGCATCGATCGGGCGCGCGTCATCAACTCCTATGCGCCGAAGGAATTCGCCCGCAATCAGGGGGATTGGCGCGTCACGCTCTATTGCGAGCGCAATTGCGACGGCTCCCGGCCCCGGCGCACCCCGGATGACCAGCAATATGATGACCAGCTATATGACGACCCGCAATATGGCGATCAGCAGGTCTATGACCCGCAGACCGGGGCCGTGATCAGAAGCGCCCGGCCCCCGGGATCGGCCTATGACGATGTCGCTGTCGACGACACGGCGCGCCGGGTGGCCGACTATCGGATCGTCAATCCGCTGCACGACATCGAGCGCGAAACCACAGGCGTCAGTCCGGACGCCTTTCTTTTCGAGCCCGTGCGCTGGAGCGGCCCCTACAGATGGGAGCTGATCGTGCCGCTCTACGACCGGTCGGGGAATCTGCCCGTCGACCGCGTTGAGGTGAGGGAAATCAGGACGGAGCGCCTGATCTTGAGGGCGGCGCTAAAGCGCGGATAACCGCGAACGGACCGGCGAAGGAAATCCGGCGGGTCTGCGCCGCAAATACGAGGAGAGGGGTGCGTCATGCGCAAAGCACGAGAACAAGTCGGTTTCCGCGGGGCCCCGCGGGTGATTTTCACCGCGGGCGCGATGCTCGCCGCCGCCGCCTGTGCGTCAACCTCGCAAGAGACGAGCGCCCCTCACCCGCCCCCGACCGCGCCGGCGCCAGCGCCAGCGGAAACGACGACCGAAGGAGCAGCGGACGGCAGCTATGGCGACGACGCAGCTCGCGACATCGCCGGTTTTGAAGACCAGGGCGCGGCGAGCGCCGTCGGCTTCATCCCCGCGGTCTATTTTTCGGAACAACCCGCGTCGCCCTGCCATCCGGCGAACCAGCTGCCCATGGGCGCCGACGAGACGTCCGACGAGGGCTACACCTGCCTGCAGATTTTCTTCGGCACGAACAGGGACGTGCGCGACGAACACAGGGCGACGCTGACGGATCCGGCGACCTATCCGGCGAACCCCGATCAGTTCTTCGCCGATACGCGCATCCCCCTCGCGCCGCCGACCGGCCCCTATTTCCGCCGCAAGGATCCGGTCACGGACATTCATCCGCCCTACGAGACCTATCGACACGGGCGCGCCTTCGTGACCGTCCCCAAGCGCGAGCCGGGCGAGCGCCTGCGCGGCTACGACTACAAGAAATTCTTGTTTTTCGACGCCAAGCCGACCGACCGCGACCGGAAAAACCTGTTCACCGTCCAGCGTTATGAATTCCTCGACGAGCGCGACTTCTGGGGCCTCGCCCGCGACATGAAGAATCTCGGCTTCCAGTTTGTCGACAGCGAGCCCGGCTGGGTCGACGACGCAGGCGCCGTCATGGTCTATGTCCACGGTTTCAACGCCTCCCTGACCGGAGCGGCCTATCGCACGGCGCAGCTCGCCTATGACCTCAAATTCGCGGGCGTGCCGATGTTTTTTTCTTGGCCGGCCAACAGCGAGAACAATCCGCTCCTTTATTTCAATGACGTTTCCGAAGGCGCGGGCAGCGTCGGCGACCTGAAGCTCTTCCTGCGCGACGTGCGCGACCGGCTCGAGCCGACAAAGATGATTGTCATCGCCCACAGCCACGGCAACCAGGTGCTCTTGAACGCGCTGAACGAAATGACAGCCGAAGACGCCTCGACCGCGGGCATGATCGACGCCGTCATCTTCGCCTCTCCGGACGTCGACGCCGTCGAATTCAAGCGCGTCGCCGAGCGCGTCGGCCCCATCGCGCGCTCGAAGACGCTTTACACCTCCAGCAACGACCGGGCGAACTGGTTCCGCGCCGCGCTCACCAGCGTTGACTGGAACCCTTTCAACGACCCGTTGAAAGACGCAAAGCCGCGCGCCGGCTTCTTCAAACCGGGCGAGAACCCGCTCGTGGTCGACGGCGTCAACACCATCGATGTGACCAATGCTTGCGTCGGCCCGCTCGGCGTCGACGAGGATTCCGACGATGAGGACAAGCTGAAGCATGCGAAATACGCCGACGCCCGCGACCTCGTCGCCGACATGCGCCGGCTGTTCAGCAGCCTCAATATCGCGCCCATGCGCGCGCCGCACGAGCGTTTCGAACAAATGCGCGCCATTCCCTCGCCGTCCGATCCATCCTACTGGCGTTTCGTCGCCGAAAGCGGCGTCAGCCGCAATTGCGGCTGACGGCTTGACCTCTCGAGGCGAGCCCTCGAGCGTTGATTTCGTGGGGGCGTTAATTTCGGAGGCGTTGATTTCGGGGGCTTTGCTTTCGGGCCGCGGGCCTCCTGCGACGCGGAAGCGGAGGGCCGCCGCCTCCCGGCCCCGCTAGGCCCCGGCGTCGCGCAGCTTCTTCTCCGCCTTGCGCATGTAGTCGCGCTTGAAGGGCAGGGCGTCGACTTCCCGGGCCAGCTGTATCTGGAAGACGAAATGCCCGCCATGGCGGAAGGCGAATTCCGACGTGGTCAGAT